>CATXJW010000024.1 GCA_958370325.1 uncultured Collinsella sp.
TGTTTTGGAGCAGTGTCGATCTAACTGGTAATCAAACGAAGTCGTAGTATGTCACGTACCCCAGCAAGTTTTGGAGCAGTGTCGATCTAACTGGTAATCAAACATAGACAGATAGCCAACACGGACCGGGGTTGTTTTGGAGCAGTGTCGATCTAACTGGTAATCAAACGCGGACGGCTTGACCGTCCTTAGTGGCCTGTTTTGGAGCAGTGTCGATCTAACTGGTAATCAAACCCGCATAGTCTACACTGGACGCAGCCTTCAGTTTTGGAGCAGTGTCGATCTAACTGGTAATCAAACGATTGAGGTATTCGGGAACTTGCCCGATACGTTTTGGAGCAGTGTCGATCTAACTGGTAATCAAACTGCGGTAGCTGCAACGGAGCCTTTGAGATTGTTTTGGAGCAGTGTCGATCTAACTGGTAATCAAACGACTCCGGGGGGCCGAACGCAACTAGGCAGTTTTGGAGCAGTGTCGATCTAACTGGTAATCAAACCATCTCGCCGACACAGTTCCCACTTCCATGTTTTGGAGCAGTGTCGATCTAACTGGTAATCAAACGCATGCTCTGCTGCATTTGAGCGCGTTGCTGTTTTGGAGCAGTGTCGATCTAACTGGTAATCAAACTGCTATAGACGCATATACCTTTGCGATTGCGTTTTGGAGCAGTGTCGATCTAACTGGTAATCAAACTGCGGTAGCTGCAACGGAGCCTTGGAGATTGTTTTGGAGCAGTGTCGATCTAACTGGTAATCAAACAGGTCGCGCGGGTCTCCGTAAGTGTCGTCGGTTTTGGAGCAGTGTCGATCTAACTGGTAATCAAACTGGCGAAAGCGGCGCGGTGGAGTTTACAAGTTTTGGAGCAGTGTCGATCTAACTGGTAATCAAACCCAAGATCCGTTTGATTTCTCGAGTTACGCGTTTTGGAGCAGTGTCGATCTAACTGGTAATCAAACACGTATTAACTCCCCACGCGGCCATATCGTGTTTTGGAGCAGTGTCGATCTAACTGGTAATCAAACAGGAGCGCCGCCGTGAGCAAAAACCAGACGTTTTGGAGCAGTGTCGATCTAACTGGTAATCAAACCGTGTGCCATGAGTGCTATACGGGATGGAGTTTTGGAGCAGTGTCGATCTAACTGGTAATCAAACCCCTTTGCCTTGTCGCCAGACTTGATCTTGTTTTGGAGCAGTGTCGATCTAACTGGTAATCAAACCATCGAGCATGTTAAAATCCTCGCTCTCTCGTTTTGGAGCAGTGTCGATCTAACTGGTAATCAAACCTCGCCCTGTATGCATCGCTCGCACGTCCAGTTTTGGAGCAGTGTCGATCTAACTGGTAATCAAACGGTAGGAATACCGTCATACCCCATCGCTTGTTTTGGAGCAGTGTCGATCTAACTGGTAATCAAACCAATTTGCATCCACAGTAGGGGCAATACTGTTTTGGAGCAGTGTCGATCTAACTGGTAATCAAACTCGCCGGGCGTGATGCCTACACCAACGGCAGTTTTGGAGCAGTGTCGATCTAACTGGTAATCAAACCAAGCTCTACGACGAGATAATGGACATGCGTTTTGGAGCAGTGTCGATCTAACTGGTAATCAAACAGGCCGCTTGCCCGGTAACCGCCGGCCATGGTTTTGGAGCAGTGTCGATCTAACTGGTAATCAAACCGCGATGTTGTCGGTGATATCGAGCAGTGTGTTTTGGAGCAGTGTCGATCTAACTGGTAATCAAACACGCGCCGACCCGATGCGCTCATAAGGGCGTTTTGGAGCAGTGTCGATCTAACTGGTAATCAAACCGATCGCGGAGTCGGCCGATACCAGCTTGCGTTTTGGAGCAGTGTCGATCTAACTGGTAATCAAACTAGCGACCTGACGACTACCATCACAGGCAGGTTTTGGAGCAGTGTCGATCTAACTGGTAATCAAACCAACGGCTGGTATCTTGGTCGGGGAATGCAGTTTTGGAGCAGTGTCGATCTAACTGGTAATCAAACCCGATTCGCCCGCGTTGGCAATCATCTTCTGTTTTGGAGCAGTGTCGATCTAACTGGTAATCAAACACGACAATCGACCACCTAGCTGGTACATGGGTTTTGGAGCAGTGTCGATCTAACTGGTAATCAAACAAGTGCATGTGTGGCTGGGTTTCGTCTCTGGTTTTGGAGCAGTGTCGATCTAACTGGTAATCAAACGGATCCGAATTCCCAATTCGCGGATTTGAGGTTTTGGAGCAGTGTCGATCTAACTGGTAATCAAACTCAAATACCGACTCGTTGACGCCGAGAAGGTTTTGGAGCAGTGTCGATCTAACTGGTAATCAAACTGATCGACCGGCCTGACAACCCGACATGCCGTTTTGGAGCAGTGTCGATCTAACTGGTAATCAAACGTGCGCAGCATTGACCAAGACCGTTATAAGTTTTGGAGCAGTGTCGATCTAACTGGTAATCAAACGCAATCCGCGAACACGTGAACGCAAAAGTCGTTTTGGAGCAGTGTCGATCTAACTGGTAATCAAACACCTCATCACCAAGGTGCACAAGGCCTCGGGTTTTGGAGCAGTGTCGATCTAACTGGTAATCAAACCGCGCCTACCGGGCAGACGAGAACCTGCTTGTTTTGGAGCAGTGTCGATCTAACTGGTAATCAAACCTCTAGCGCTCTTTGAATTGAGCAAGCATCTGCCCGAAGAAGCTGAGTCCGGATGGCTCATAAATGAGCGAACCGCCGTCTGCGGTCCTGTAGAGCCCGCAGGGGAGGTAACGCCCGTCGGGGAGGACATAGAGGTTGGCTTCTTCCTTCAGTCCTGCTGGAAGAAGCGGAATTCTGTTTTCGTCCACATGGAACTCGTCTATATTTGCGGTCTCTCTTTCCATGGTGCCTCCTGAACAGTTTCTATCGTAAGTGCGCCCTAAAACAAGCAGTTCTCAATCAGCTCTTTACCGCGCAGGGTGTCGATCCATTCCTGAGGAATAGCATTGAAGCCGTATTTTGCTCCTGCGAGGGCGCCTGCGACGGCTGCGGTGGTGTCGGTGTCGTCGCCTAGGTTGACGGCGGCAAGCACGCAATTTTCGTAACTGTTGGTGTTGACAAAGCACCAGCTGGCGGCCTTAAGGGTGTCGCGCACGAAGCCACCTGACCTGATTTCCTGCTCGGGCACGCCTTTCAGATGGAGTGCCCACGAGGGGAGCATGTCGTTCATCACATCCCTCATCAGCTCGAAAATATGATGCATGCGTCGGTCGACGTTCTGTGGGCGTGCGTAATTGCGGAGACCTCGCGGATCTCGTTGTTCGTCGCATCGGTGAACGCCAGGGGAGCGATACGCATGAGCGAGCCGTTGCCGTTGTCGCGCTCGCCGGAGCCTCCTTTGCCGGTGTGCAAGGCGCGGGCGGTCGTACCGCCGTAATCGAAAATGCCGTCGATCGTATACTCGCCACGGGCAATCCAACCGACGAACTTGTCGCGCATGTCCGCGGTTTCGACGTGCCCGAGCTCCCTAATCGAGTCACAGGTAGCAAGCGTCATGGATGTGTCGTCGCTCCAGGTGCCGGCGGGCTGCCCATGCGTGCCGTAGCCAATCATGTCCGCGCATTCAAACGTGCCGCGGGGCCTGAACTCGTAAGGAACGCCCAGTGCGTCGCCGACGGCGAGCCCATAGATGCAGCCGCGCAGTGTTGTTTTCGGTCTGTCTGTCATGGAAAGCTCCTCTTATCCCGGGTGATGTGGAGCGCCATCGGTGGTGTCGGTCGCAACGTATTGCTATCCTTGTGCTTCGCCATTAGTCGCTTCGTTGATGGCGCGGTACTCGGCACTCAGCTCGCGCGCCAGCTCTTCCTTACTTGGAAGATACGGCAGGTATTTGGCGGCAAACACTTGGTCGTTGTCTTCGGGCAGCGTGTACTCGACAATCGAATCGCTTTTGTCCGCGCAGGGCACGATGCCTATGGGCGGATTGTCGCCTTCGTTCATGAGCTCGCGCGTGTAGTAGTTCACATACATTTGCATCTGGCCCAAGTCCTGGTGCGTAAGATCGTCCGTCTTAAGGTCGATAAGCACGAAGCAGCGCATCAGATAGTTGTAAAACACAAGGTCAATATAGAAATGGCGCCCATCAAAGGTGATACGCTTTTGGCGCGCCTCGAAAGCGAAGCCACGGCCAAGCTCCAGCAGGAACTTCTGAAGATGTGTGATGAGCGCCTGCTCTAGATCGCTCTCGCGAAACGCAGCATCGTCCGAGAAACCTAAAAACTCCAGTACATATGGATCGCGGATGATATCCTCGGGGCGACGAGCCGGGGCGCTCTCTTGGATTTCTTGGGTGACGGCCTCCTTGTCCTTGCTGGCAAGCAGGCGCTCGCGGAACATGGTGTTGATCTGACGCTCGAGCTGACGCGTGCTCCAACGAGAATCGGCGCATTCGTTCATGTACCAGGCGCGAGCATCAGGGTCGGGAATGCGCATCAACCTGCGGTAATGAGTCCAGCTCAATTCGCTACGCAGTGCGTCGCGAATTGGAAACGCAAGAAAGAACTGACGCATATTGCGAAGGTTTGCGATGCCAAAGCCTCTTCCGAAATCCGCGGTAAGCCTTCTGGAGAGGCCTGCAATCAATGCCTCTCCATATGCTGCGCGCTCCTCTCCGCCCTGCTCGTCAACAATGCTCTTGCCGATCTCCCAATACGCCTCAACCATCGCAAAGTTAACGGCGGTATAGGCCTTGTCGCGAGCGGCGTTGAGAATTGAGGAGACCTGCTTGTAAAAACCTTCGGGCACGATTGCCGATTCTCCACGGTTTACCAGTTCGCCCATCACTGTCGCCCCACTTTCCTCTTGTGGAATGCATCTTTATTGCATTTAGTTTAAAGCCTCGCGCGGACACGAATTGCTTTGCTGTCTAGCACCTTCGCATGGGAGCCTTGCGGTGACTAAAATGTGGCAATAGAGGCAGTTTTAGCGAACCCCGCGGGAGCGACACGCATGGATAACAACACTTTGCTGTTCCAGGACAAAGGTTCGGGTAGGTTTAAAGACGTCAAGATCTACCCCAACCGTATTGAGGTGCTCAAGAAGGGTACTTTCGGCGGCAAGCACACCGAAATTGTCTATCTTAAGGACATTACGGGGGTCAACAGGATCAAGGGCCGCGACGTTTTCCTACGTAACAGGCTGTTGACTGCTTGTGTCTTTAGCCTGAGCAGCCGCTCCCAAGCTCAGGAGTTCGTGAATGCGCTGAACATGGTGATGTAGCCGATAACGGCGTTCGGGCTAAGGTAAAAATCGGGGCGCAGAACGGTATTCTGCGCCCCGATTGCGTTGATGCGCCCAAAAGACTGGCTTGCCTATTCGTTAACGTCCTCGGTATTGTCGCGGTCACTGGCAAGCATTGCTGCGCCGGCGACCGTCGTCGCTACGGCGGCGGCAGCGAGCCCGGCGGCAACGCCAGAACCGTCGCCCGTGTTGGCGAGTTTTCCGCCCGAGCCCTTGCCCTTGTTGTCCTTGCCGTTCTTGTCGGTGCTGCTCGCGTTGGTGCCGTTGCCGGCGCCGGTGCCGCCTGCACTGCCCGAGGCCGCTACGGTAAAGCTTGCGGCTCCGTCGCTGGCGAGCGTGTAGTTCTGCGCCGCGTCGCCCAAGAGACCGTTCACGCGCACCCAGTACGTTCCTGCGGCAAATGTTTCGCCCTCGGCCATTGCCGTGCCCGGAGCGCCGTTCGCGTCGTGCACAAACTCGAGCTGGGCCGTGCAGGCATCGGTTTCGAGCTTGCCCTCGAGTGATGCCGCAATCTTGGCGCGCACGTCTTCGCCGGCCTTAAGGCCTTCGAGTCCCTCAAAATGGGGCGTCAGCGCGCGTGGATCGATATCGATGGGCACAGAGCCCTGCAGCCCCGTAACGGTCTCGTTGCCCAGGGCGTCGACATCCACGTATTCAATGGCAAACGCATGGCCCGAAGCTGTCGCGTTGAGCGCGGTGCTGCTGTCAGCAAGGCGGAAATGACCCTCGCCAACGGTCTTGCCATCCTGGAATGAGGCATCGCTCAGCGAGTCGCCGTACGTCATGCGCATGCGGGTCGGGAGATAGTACGGGAGATAGTACGAAGCCGTCTGCTTGTGCTCCGTATCGTAATTGCGCTGGTAGATGCTCCGGGCCAGCGCTGCATCAACAAAGTCGGATGCGATGATGCCAATGTGCTTGAGGTAATCTGACTTTGTATCCTCGGTGCCGCTGGGATTGATGTACGGGCTCTTATACAGATGCTCGTTGACTACTCGTGCCGAGGTAAAAGGATTGCCTCCGTGCGACAAGCCCGTGCAGCTGGTGTAGTTGATAGACCAGCAACGCTCCTGGACTTGCACCTTGGCCCCGTTATCGTCCTCGACATCTACCTCGTTGCGCGTGCGCCCGGTCGTTTCTTTCAGCGCATTATCGACCCAGCTGAGCTTGTCGGTTCCCGTGAGTTTGTACTTGTCCTGGGCGTATACCTTGGTGCAATAGGGCTCTTTGTCGCCTGTTTCCCCCGCGGCTTCAAAGCCCTGCGCGTCTTGGACGAGACACATAGTGGCGCTGTCGGAGTGAGCCTTGATCTTGTCATCCCATTCGGTAAGGTCGAGGCCCCACGTGTGGCCGCTTACACTGTTGCCGGCGAGCCTAAATCGACGCAGCAGAACGATCTTTCCGCGCACCTCGTGTAGCGTGGGGGTTCGGCTCGACGTATAGAACAGTTTGGGGTTGTCGTCCAAAACCTTGGCGAAAGCCGTCGTAACACTTTCGTCGGTAGCCTCGTCGTTGCCTCGTGATACAAGCATGATGAGCGCTTCTGTCGGGTTTTCGTTCAAAAACGTTTTGAAGTAGCCTATGACATCGGAAAGATGCATAAAGTACGCGTCTTTTTTGAGCAGGTAGTAATCCCCGTGGTCGATACCGGGGTCGTCGCCCTTTCCGAGCCGGATATCAAAATAGCGAATGCCTTCGAGCAACTGCGTGGGAATGTAATCCTGCTGGCATTTTACTTGCGAGGATTGGGGCTCAGTGTCGTTGTCCACGCTGCAGGTGCCCGAATCGTGCGTACCCGGGATGCTCAGCTCGTCGAGGAACTTGTTGTCGTCGACGTATTTCATCCAACATGGCCCATCGACGTAGCTGCTGTACGTGATCCAGTCGAGGCTGCTAACCGTGGCATCGTTCTTTTTCATGTCGTAACCGATAAGTTCGAGCTCCCACGGAATGCTCTTACTCTTATGGCAGATCTTATTGTTGTCCTGGTCTTCGCCGTTCGATTCTATTGCCAGGTACTTAATGTCTTTTTTCTCGGTTTCTTTCTCGACCGTGCGGTCTCGGATGATATAGGTTCCGTTTGATTGACGCTCGAACGCAAAAGCGCGGCTGGGCTTGTTGTCATACTCGCCGCCCCATACGTGGATGACCTTTCCATCTTTGTCAGAGTCGTCGTCGACCGACCAAATGCTGTAGCCCGTCTTTTTATGCTCTTCGAAATTGAGCAAGGTGCGGATAGCATACCAGTTTGTATCGTCATTCTTGGTCGTTACGTTCTCAAGGATGAGCTTGCTGGACGTGCCGTCGTTAAACAGGTGGCAGACGTTGCCGCGAACGTTGCCGTCTTGGTTGACGCTCGCGGTGCGAAAATAGCCCGCGGGGCGAAGGCGAATGACGAAATTGTCGAGGCTGTCCGACGGTGCGGGTATGTTGTCTGCAAATGCCGCTCGCAGGGGAATGCCCGGCGCTGCGGTTTCGGGCAGGCTTGCAAGTGGTGACAACGCCGCAAGCCCTAGGCCCAGCGTAAACGCTCGGCGGCTGATGGCATGGTGTTCGGTCATAACTTCTCCATTCGCAGAGTGCGGTTATGCGATAGTTTTGGTCACTATACTGCCCAGATGTTTAAAGATGCTGGTTTAATTGTCTGCGCGGCGCAATAAATCGGTGGGCGGACGTGTTGGGGTGTTTGTCGTTTTCGTACTGTTGCCACATTTGGGGCGGTTCCGGCGTCCGGCATCCTCGCGTTCGTCGGCTACAGGCATAAGAAAGGGAGGGTCGGTTTACCGGCCCTCCCTGGGTACGAAGCGCTGGGGTACCGTCGCTTGTTTGCACTGCGCCCGTGTTTCCCGTTGCGCTCGCCAGTCGCTTAGCGCTTGATCTCGATATCGTCGAGCTTGACGTCCATGGCCTCGGTCTTGGCCTTGGCAATGTCATCGGCAAATTCCAGGGATTTCATCATGGTCTCGACGGCGTCCTTGTGCTCCTCGACATTGTCGATGCTCACGTAAACGCTGCCGCCGCCTGCTTCGGTGAAGTACTCAGTCGTTACGCCGCCCGAGTGTGTATAGGAAGCGTTGCGCCAAGTCTTGCCGTTGTACTTGACGGGATCATTCTCGGTCCACTCAAAGTTGGCCTTCCATTTGGCCTCGTAGTCGAACAGCTCGTCAGCGTTCTTGTCAGAGTCGAAGACAGGGATGAAGCGATCGCTGGCGTGCTCGCTCTCGGTGAACTTAAACTGGGCCCTGTCGGCGGTGTCGCCGGCAACGTCGGTGATCTCGACGCCCTCGGGCACCTCGACCTTAAACCAAATGAAGTCGGTCCTCATATCCACGGCTGGCTTTTCTGCGCCGCCGCCACCGCCACTGCCGGTAGTGCCGCCGCTTCCGCCGCAACCCACCAGGGAGACTGCGGCAAAGAGACTGATGCAGAGGGTGAGAATCGCAAAGGCCTTCTTTTTCATGGTCGTGTCCTCCTCGATCTGTAACCGCCCATGGATTACCTGCCTTTACTGTACGCGTGGACGGCTCGCTAGGGTGGGCCATGTGTCCCATTCTGAGGGCCGGATTTGCGCCGACAAGTGGCAATATGCGCGGGTCCAAAGAGGGGAGGGCCGATGCTGTCGGCCCTCCCCGGGGTTGGGTGCCCGTTGCTTTAATGGGGCGCATGTGCGCAGGTGCGCGTAGGCGCGTGCGGGTGTCCCGTTACTTGATCTCGATGCTCGAAATCTCGACTTCGCGTGCCTCGTCAACTGCTTTCTTCATGTCGTCGGGGAACTCGATGGAGTTGAGAAGCGCCTCGGCTTCTTTCTTGTGCTGGTCGAAGTTCCTAATCATGATATAGACGCTTCCCGTGTCGACGTCGGTAAAGAGGTAGGTATAAGTGCCGCCGTTGTCCTTGCACGTTCCGGTGAGCCATGTTCTGCCGTTGTACTCGACGGGGTCGCCATCCTCCCACTGGAACGTTCCAGTATGCCTTTCGGCCTGCTCTGCAAAGGACTCTTCGGCCGTCATCTTCTCTTGCCAAACGGGGATGAAACGGTCGACTGTGGTGTTCTCGTTCTCGGGGAAGGTGAGCTGGGCCCTGTCGGCATTCTTGCCGGCGGAGTCGCTTACGCCGACGCCTTCGGGCATCTCGACCTTAAACCAGATAAAGTCGGTCTTCTTGGCGACGGGGGCCTTTTCCTTGCTCTCGCTCTTGGCGGTGCTGCCGCCTCCGCCCGATGCGCTCCCGCCGCAGCCGACAAGGGCAAACGCGGCAAAGAGGGCGATGCAAAGGGAAAGAATCGATAGGGTCTTTTTCTTCATGGTGGCGTCCTCCTTGTCTGCCAGGGACATCGTGTGCTGCGGATCGCTGGGGCGGCGGTTGCGCGTGCACATGATGACTTTGTTTGCTGTGCGGTGATTCCTCCATTCGTCGTCCGGTGCCGTGATGAGCGTTGCCCCAACATGGGGCTCCTTATCTATATGTATGCCCCAGTTGCCGTCGTCCGGGAGTCTCGAAAGGTGGGCCATGTGTCCCATGTTTGCGTTGCTGTCGCCTATCGTGTGCCATAGAAATCCGCGATGGCCAGGTGCGCTGACGCCCATGTGCTTATGGGCTAGACTTAGCACCATTATGTGATCGATGCGGTCGGTCGGCGGTTGCCGCTCGGCCGATGTATATGACTTGAAGGTGCATGTGTATGAGCCAAGAGATGATGGACAAGACCTGCCGCGGGTTTGCCGAGGCGCTGGCCGCGCGCGAGCCGGTTCCCGGCGGTGGCAGCGCGAGCGCTTTTGTGGGCGCGCTGGGCGCCTCGCTGTGTGGAATGGTTGCCCGCTACGGTGCGACCAATCCCGCGCTTGCCGATCGCGTGGACGATTTGGAGCGTGCGTTTTCCCAGGCGGACGAGTTATCGCAGGAACTTGTTGGTTTGGTTGCCGAGGATGTTCGTGCGTACGGCCAGGTGTCTGCGGCATACGGTATTCCGCGCGATGATCCGGCTCGACCCGCGGCGATTCAAGATGCGTTGCACGTGGCGGCCATGCCTCCGTATCGAATCATGGATGCCTGCGGGCGCGCGCTGGCGCTGCTCGAGGACATGGCCGATAAGGGCTCGCGCCAGCTGCTGTCCGATGTGGCATGCGGCGCTGTGTTCTGCCGCGCCGCCATGCAGGGTGCGAGCCTGACGCTCTTCGCCAACACCACATCCATGAAAGACCGGGCGCGCGCCGAGGAGCTCGAGACGGCGTGTGATGAGTTGCTCGACACGTGGTTGCCGCGCGCCGATGCGCTGGCTCGCCGCGCCGCCGACGCCGCAAGGAAGAGAGGATAGCCATGGCTGAACTGCTGAAGGGTGCTCCCGTTGCTCGCGCTTTGACTGAGGAACTTGCTGCTCGCTGCGCAGTCCTGCGCGAGCGCGGCGCTGTTCCGACGTTGGCTATCGTGCGTGTGGGTGAACGCGAGGACGACCTATCCTACGAGCGCGGTGCGCTCAAGCGCTGCGAGAAGGTTGGCATTGAAGCTCGCCGCGTTTTGCTTCCCGCCGATGTTTCGCAGGACGAGCTGTTGGCGGCCATCGAGGACATCAATACCGATTCGTCTGTTCATGGCTGCCTGATGTTCCGCCCGCTGCCCGCCGGCCTTGACGAGGACGCGGTTGCCGCGGCGCTCGATCCTGCCAAGGACGTTGACTCCATGACGCCGGCTTCGCTGCTCACCACGCTTTCGGGGCACGGCGAGGGTTTTGCCCCCTGCACAGCCGAAGCCGTGCTTGCTTTGCTGGATCATTACGGCGTTGAGCTGGATGGAGCTAAGGTTGCTGTGGTCGGGCGCTCGCTGGTGATCGGGCGTCCTGTTGCCGCCATGCTTACGGCGCACAATGCGACCGTGACGACGTGCCATACGCATACGCGCGACCTTGCTGCCGAGTGCCGTGCTGCCGACATTGTGGTTGCCGCCGTTGGACGCGCGCGTACGATTGGCGTGGATGCGGTTCGCGAGGGCCAGACGATCATCGATGTTGGCATTAATTGGGACGAGGCCGCTGGCAAGCTGGTGGGTGACGTCGATTCTGATGCTGCGGAGCCGGTCGTTAACGCCATCACGCCCGTGCCGGGCGGCGTGGGCGCTGTGACGACGGCGATCCTCGCCAAACACGTGATCGAGGCGGCCGAGCGCGCATCGAAATAGGCGTTTTGGGCTGTTTGAGGGGTTAGTTCTATACCCCGTGGACAAAAAATGCCAAATATGAGTACTGTTGCCAAGATAGTCACATATATTTTAGGTCAAATAGGCTCTCTAACGATATTTATTATCGATAGAGAGCCTATTTTATTGGACCTATGAGGAATTACATCATCTAATTTTTGAACAAATGCAGATTTTTGACACCTATACGTAGCAAAATTGCTGTTACTAAATTGGTGACAGTACTCATATTTGGCATTTTTTGACCACGGAGGTTGCCAGCGCCGCGGTTTCGCCCTTTCTGCGCCGAAGCGATACACTGTTATCGTTTGATTTCTTCGCTCAAGGAGGATGCGCATGCCGTGCACAACGATTTTGGTTGGTAAGAACGCGAGCTACGACGGGTCGACGTTGGTTGCCCGCAACGAGGACTCGTCCAACGGGGTGTTTGAGCCCAAGCGTATGCGCGTGGTGCATCCCGACGAGCAGCCGCGCGTCTACACGAGCGTCCTGAGTCACCTGACCGTTGAGCTGCCCGATAACCCCATGCGCTACACGAGCGTCCCCGATGTTGTTCCGGGCCACGGCATCTGGGCCGAGGCCGGTTTTAACGAGCTCAATGTGGGCATGTCCGCAACCGAGACGCTCACCACCAACGAGCGCGTTCGCGGCGCCGACCCGCTTGTGGACTACGTGCCCGCCAAGGGCAACGAGGGTGAGGACGGCTATGTGCCGGCGCAGCCCGGCGGTCTGGGCGAGGAGGACATGGTGACCCTGGTCCTGCCGTACGCTAAGTCCGCCCGCGACGGCGTGCGTATCCTGGGCGACCTGCTCGAGCGCTACGGCACCTACGAGAACAACGGCATCGCCTTTAGCGACGTGGACGAGATCTGGTGGCTTGAGACCATCGGCGGCCACCACTGGATTGCCAAGCGCGTGCCCGATGACGCCTATGTGACCATGCCCAACCAGCTGGGTATCGACAGCTTTGACCTGGATGACGCCGAGGGCGCCCAGGCCGACCACATGTGCTCCGCCGACCTGCGCTCCTGGATGGCCGAGTGGCATCTGGACCTGACGCTGGGCGTCGAGGGCGACGGTCCGGCCGCGGTCTTTAACCCGCGCGAGGCCTTTGGATCGCACAGTGACAGCGACCACGTTTACAACACACCTCGCGCCTGGTACATGCAGCGCTGCCTCAACCCCAGCGACGTGTGGGATGGCCCCGAGGCCGACTACACGCCCGAGAGCGACGATATTCCCTGGAGCCGCGTGCCCGAGCGCAAGGTGACCATCGAGGACATCAAGTACGTGCTTTCGAGCCACTACCAGGGCACGGAGTACGACTGCTACGGCAGCAAGGGCACGCCCGCCACACGCGGCGCCTATCGTCCCATCGGGATCAACCGCAACAGCCAACTCGCCGTACTGCAGCTGCGTCCCTATGCGCAGCCGGCCTACCGCGCCGTGCAGTGGATGGCCTTTGGCTCCAACTCGTTTAACGCGCTGGTTCCGCTGTACGCCAACGTCGAGACCATGCCCGAGTACTACGCCGACACCCAGGCTCGCGTGACGTCCGAGAACTTCTACTGGGCCAACCGCCTGATCGGCGCCCTGGCCGATGTCCGTTTCCACGAGTGCGGTCGCGCCGTCGAGGACTACCAGGAGAAAGTCGGCGGCATGGGCCACAAGCAGATCCATGACGTCGACGCTGCCGTAGCCGTTCTGCCCGAGGCCGAGGTGCCCGCCGAGCTTGCACGCGCCAACGAGGCCTTTGCCGAGCTCGTGCGCGTGGAGACCGATGCCCTGTTGGGCAAGGTACTCTACACCACGAGCTGCGCCATGAAGAACTCTTTCGCGATGAACGACAACGTGAGGTAGGGATTTCCCGTCGATCGAATAGCGCTAAAACGCTTTGTCGCTTTCACTCAATCTTGGGTACAAGAACGCCAATACAGTTGTTTGTGATTGGAGACAACCATGGTTATGAAACTCGATCAGCTTGTTAACGGTGCCATTAACGTGGGCTTCGGCGCCGCCGCTGTTGCCGTCGAGGGTAGCAAGAAGGTCCTCGACGACCTCAATACCAAGGGTGAGCAGGTGCGCAAGGACGCAGGCGCCCCCGATATCGCCCGCAGTGTGTCCGACATGTTCGAGCAGGCCGGTGGCACCATCTCCGACCTGACCGAGCGTCTGGGTATGCAGGGCGAGACCGCGGCCCAGCGCGTGCTTGACGAGCTCATCCTTGCCCGCGTCCGCGTCATGACCGCCCCCGAGCGCACGGCTTTCCTGGCCCATGTGCGCGACATCGTCGATTCGGTCGAGGACAACGTGACCTCGGTGCCCGTCGAGTCCGTTGAGCCCGACGATGCGAAGGATACCGAAGAGGCCGAGTAGCAGCGCAGATGGCAGATTCCACCACCGATTACAACAATCTAGATCCCTTGGGTGACGAGGCGGCGGTTGTCGATGAGGTCGACGCCGCCGTCTCGGGTGCTCGCAAGAAGCCGCGCGCTGTCGATATGGTGCCAGAGGAGCCCGACGCGATGGCGCCGGACGAGGAATACCAGCTCACGCCGGCGGGCCGCCGCGAGCGCATCGGGCAGATTGTTCGCTTGGTCAAAAAGTACCGTGTGTGGGATAACCTCACGCCGGTTCGTTTGCGCCGCCTGCTCGAGGAACTCGGCCCCATGTTCGTCAAGATGGGGCAGATTCTGGCCAACCGGTCCGAGATTCTGCCGCAACGCTTTTGCGACGAGCTGCGTCGTCTGCGCTCCGACGTGGAGCCGGTGCCGTACGAGGTCGTACTCAGTTGTCTGGAAGAAGAATACGGCCTGCGCCTGGGGGAGATGTTCGATGCGATCGACCCCAATCCGCTTGGTAGCGCATCGCTCGCGCAGGTGCACCGCGCTCGTCTGGTGACGGGCGAGGACGTGGCCGTCAAGGTGCAGCGCCCCGGTGCGCAGCAGGTTATGGCACAGGACATCGATATCATCCGCTCGGTGGTGCGTATCGTTTCCAAGTTCGTCAACACCGATCAATTCGTTGACCTGCACGGCGTAGTCGAGGAGTTGTGGACCTCGTTTCGCGAGGAGACCAACTTTTTGGCCGAGGCCAAAAACCTCAACGACTTCTACGAGTTCCATAAGAGCGTTCATGGCGTGACGTGTCCTAAATCCTATCTGGATCTGTGCACCGAGCACGTTGTGGTCATGGACTACATCGACGGCATTTCGATCGCCGATCCTGAGTGCTTGGTGGCCGAGGGCTATGACTTGGAAAAGATCGGTGCCGCGATTGTCGAGGACTACTCGACGCAGGTGCTCGATGACGGCTTTTTCCATGCCGACCCGCATGCGGGAAACATTATTCTCAAGGACGGCATCGTTTACTTTATCGACTTGGGCATGGTCGGACGCATGTCGAGCCACGACCGCGGTATCGTCAAGGACATGATTTTCGCCGTGGCCGAGGGCGACGTGCCCAAGCTTAAGGATTCGCTCATGCGCTTCGCCGTGACGCGTGGTGACTCGGCTGAGCTCGATCATTCGGCCTTTTTGTCCGATTTGGACTTTATCGTGGCTGACTTTGCGGGCCTTGACCTGAAGGATCTGGATATCGGCGAGTTTTTGACCTCGCTGTTAAACCTTGCGCGTAAGAATGACGTTGAGCTGCCGAGCGTGGTGACGATGTTCGCCCGCGGCATGGTGACGCTCGAGGGCCTGTTGACCGAGTACATGCCCAACGTCAACATGATCCAGATCATTCAGACGCACATCAAAAACGAGAAGAGCACCTATGCGCGCGTGCGCGATATGGGGCGCGATCTTGCCGCGAGCAGCTATCGTGCGGCAAAAGGCTCGCTCGAGGCGGCCGAGTATCTGGGCTTGGCTTCGCGTATGCTCACGCGCGGCCAGCTTAAGGTGAACACACAGATCATGAGCAGCGATAAGGCGCTGCGACAGCTGGGCGGAATTATCGACCGCATGTCGATGGCAATTGTGATCGCCGGTCTGTTTATCGGTTCGTCGGTGGTGTACTACGCACGCATCGAGCCGGTTGTCCTCGGCATTCCGGTCATCGGCTTCTTTGGCTACGTCAGCGCACTGGTGCTGGCGCTTATGCTGGGCCGCAATATCTGGCTCAACAGTCACGGCGGCAAGCACTAGAGGCCGCGACCGTCACCGCATTTTCCTATCGCAAACAATAGCTTTTACCTTGGGCTTCGCCTGCGTGCGAGGCCCTTTTGCGTGCTACCATATCGACGGTAATAATCGATGGCCTAGATGGTGGTGCGGAGACGCACGAATGCGCGGTTTTCCTGCGCGTTTGGGAGAATCGGGGTGCAAGTCCCCGGCTGTACCAGTAACCGTAATTCCTCTTGGCTCGGGATGTTCGCGTCGCAGATCGGACGACGTGCCCGAGTCGTTAAGGTTAAGTCGGATCGCCTCCCATCTTGCATACGGCGGCGGCGTATGCCGCCGGTGTGCATAGGGCTCTGGAGGGAAGGGGGACCCCGATGGGGGAACTCGAGCGCAACATGCGCGATGACGTGGGGCAGCTTCAAGGCAACGCTCCAAGTACAGACAGTAGGAGACAAATGGATATGTTTGTGGACGAGCGCCAGCGCGTCTCGCATCGCCGTGGCGCGATTGCACGCGGTGTAGCTAAGCGCGGCCTGGTGGCATTCCTGGCCTTCGCGATGGCCTTTGGCACCACGCCGGCTCAGCTGTGGGCCGAGGGCGCCGAGGGCATTGCCGAGGCTGTGGCTCAGACGGCACCGCCTGCCGAGAACGGCTCTGGTGAGTCCGCGGCAAGCCCTGCTGCCGACCTCAATGCGAGCGGCGGGGTGGCGAATGGGGGCACTGCCGAGCAAGATGCCGCCGCGACAGCTTCGGGCCCTACCGGCAAGACTGAGGACGATGGCGCTGCCGGCAATGAGGCACCGGCTGCATCGACGTCCGATGCCTCGAAGCAGGACGCCGCCGTTGTCTCTGCCGCTGGAGAGGCCAAGGCTCAGCCTGCCAAGGCCGAGAGCCAGGATGTCTCCGCCACGTGCTCCGTCGTTGGCACCGACGCCAAGGGCGCCCAGCAGACCTGGGCCGCCGCGCAGCAGATCACGCTGAAGGAGGGCTCGACCGCGGCCGACCTCTCCGAGCAGCTCTTCAAGCAGGCCGGCCTCAAAGCCGACTACGACCCCAACGGCTCCTGGGGCTGGGCGCTCAACTCGATCACGTCGCCCTTCGACGCGGGCCGCACGCTTGCCTACGACCCGGCGACCGGCGCGTACTGGCAGCTGTTCGTCAACGGCAGCGCCTCCGAGGTCGGCGCGGGCGGCTACACGCTCAAGGACGGCGACTCCGTCGTCTGGTGCTACTCGAAGTACGGTGACCCCGCGCCCGTCGCCAAGGTCTCTGCCACGTGCTCCGTCGTCGGCACTGACGCCGGGGGCGCCCAGCAGACCTGGGCCGCCGCGCAGCAGATCGCTCTGAAGGAGGGCTCGACCGCGGCCGACCTCTCCGAGCAGCTCTTCAAGCAGGCCGGCCTCAAAGCCGACTACGACCCCAACGGCTCCTGGGGCTGGGCGCTCAACTCGATCACGTCGCCCTTCGACGCGGGCCGCACGCTTGCCTACGACCCGGCGACCGGCGCGTACTGGCAGCTGTTCGTCAACGGCAGCGCCTCCGAGGTCGGCGCGGGCGGCTACACGCTCAAGGACGGCGACTCCGTCGTCTGGTGCTACTCGAAGTACGGTGACCCCGCGCCCGCCAATCAGATTTCCGTTAGCTGCACCGTTATCGGCCAGGACGCTTCGGGTGCTCAGCAGACATGGGCGCAGCCCACGACAGCTTTGGTGGAAGAGGGCGCGACCGCTGCTGATCTTTCCGAGCAGGCCTTTAAAAAGGCTGGCATTGGCGCCAAAACGGGGAAAGGCACGTATGGCTGGTATCTCGAGTCGCTGACTTCACCGTTCAACAAGACCGTGACGCTTTCGAGCGAGAAAGTTAACGAATACACTTGGAAATTCTGGCAGTTCTTCGTTAACGGTCAGGCGGCCAATGTCGGCGCGGGCAATTACACACTCAAGGCCGGGGACAAGGTTACCTGGGTCTATGGCTTTGATGGAACCATGCCCGGCCAGGTTTCCGTTTCAATGGAGATCATCGGTAAGAAGGATGAGAAGGCGCAGCGCTGGACCGATCCTTCGACGCAGGTGTTTGTCGAGGGCACGACGATCAAGGACGCCTCCGCTGCCTACTTCGATGCCATTGGCATTGAGTCCAAGATGTACGACCAATTTGGTTATTGGGGCGTTCATAGTCTTGTCTCTCCGCTTGATGGCACCGAGCTGTCGGGTGCATGGTCGTTCTTTGTCAACGGCGTTCCCGGGCCTCAGCTCGATAGCGATTACGTGCTCAAGTCGGGCGACAAAATCGTCTGGGCTTACGCCCCTGGCGACACCGTTCCTAATCCCGATGAAGTCGTAGTCGATCCGAGCGCTTCGCGTCCGACCGATTGGAAAGCCGACTGGAGTGGCAATTCCAATGCGGTGGTCAAGAACGTGTCCACGCCTACGGGCGCGCTGGCAAGCTCTTGGACGTTCGATTGGAAGGCCTACTCGGGTGCCACGTATCCCAATGCGAGCGAGCCTATTGTCGTGAACGGCAACGTTTACCTTGCCGTGAACAAGCGTTTGCTTAAGATCGATGCCGAGTCGGGCAAGGTGCTTGCCGAGTCGAACCTTAAGACTGCGATTGGCTACACCACGCGTCCGATTTATACGAAAGGCTTGGTCATCGTCCCGCTCGACGGCGGTGCGGTCCAAGCTCTGACGGCCGATACGCTGACGACGGTTTGGGTCACTGATCCTGTGAGCAAATCTGCCCAGTCGAATTCCCAGCTGACGGTCGATGGCAACTATCTCTACGTTGGCACCGTTGATGTCGACTATGGAACGAGTACGTACAATAACGGTCATCTGACGCGTATTAATATCCTGACCGGCGCTGTTTCTTGGCAGCATGTTAATGCTGATGAGGGCTACTACTGGACGAGCGCTACAGTGGGCGACGGCTACATTCTGGTTCCGACGAGTGCAGGTACCGTTGAGATGCTGAGCAAGTCGACGGGTGATGTGCTTGGCAGCGTTTCGGTTGGTGCCATCGTCAACTCCGGCTGTGTGCTGTCCAAAGACGGCAAACATGCCTATGTGATCTCGCGCGACGGCAAGCTCCACGTGCTGGCGCTGTCCGACGCAAAGGCAAGGGCAAATGCCTCTTCGCGCATTTCCGAAGAACGCGTCATCGATCTTGGCCTTACGGGTTGTGCCTGCATGCCCACGCTGTATGGCAATAAGTTAATTGTCGGTGGCGAAGTTTCTGGCGGTTCGGCGCTGGCGATTGTCGACCTTGATAACGACTTTGCTACGACGTTGGTTTCGTCTGCCGATGGCTCCGTGCTTCCTGCCGGTGGCATCAAGGGCGCACCGCTCGTGAGTGTCCAGGCAGATGGCGCGTACGTTTATTTCACTGTCAACTATGGTGCGACTTCCGACTATGTGAACTACACCTCGGGCGGTGGCGTGTATCGCTATAAGATGGGTGACGCACAAGCGACCGGTGCGTTTAGCGCAGCGGGACACAACAATTACTGTGACTCGCCGATTGCCTGCGATGCCAAGGGTAACCTCTACTACATCAACGATTCCGGCACGCTTTTCAAGCTGAGTGGTGGCGTTAAGGTCTCGTTTGAGACTGGCGAGGGTTCTAAGGTCGACTTCCAGACTACGGCCGACGGCAAGCTGGTCAAGCCGGCCGATCCGACGCGCGATGGCTACACTTTCGGCGGTTGGTTCACCGATGAGGCTTGCACACAGGCATATGACTTCAGTACGCCGGTGACGGCCGATCTGACGCTGTATGCCAAGTGGACCAAGAATGCCGTTAACCCTGGCGGTAATGGCGGTTCTGGCTCCAATGGCGGCAACGGTGGCGCTGGCAACGGTTCCGGTGCTGGCGCTGGCACTGGCACGGGTTCCGGCTCCGGAACGAAGGGCCAGCAGGCCGGCGGCGCTATCGCCCCGGGTCAGAAGCCGACGACCAAGACGACGGTGTCGACCAAGACCGAGACCAAGGACAACAAGTCCGATAAGAAGGACGAGAAGAAGTCTGACAAGAAGGACACCAAGTCCGACAAGAAGTCCGACAAGAAGTCCGATTCCAAGTCCGATACGGGTGCTGCTTCCACGACCACTGCTAAGAAGTCCTCTAGTGCCTCCGAGCAGGAGACTGGCACCAACCCGCTCGCCATTGTTGGCGTTGCCGCCGGCGTCATCGGTCTCGCCATCGTCGGCGTGTTCGTGTTCACCAAACGTCGGTAGGTGAGGGCTGTGTCCAATAAATCCAAGGACGCTGACCCTAAGCAACCGGATTCCTCGTTCATTCAGTTCGACGATGCAAAGCAACAGGGCGCCGCTTCGGCGGCGTCCGCCCCTCGCCGCAAGACGCTCCTCGGCGTCCTGACTGCCGCGTGCACCATTCTGATCGTCGTCTCGCTGGGCTTCGTCCATCCTTCCGAGAGCGGCGCCTGGTCCATCGACTGGATCATTCAGACCGTGACGGGGGAGAGCGTCGTCACCAAGGACACCAAGGCGTCTGGCTCGACTACGACTTCGGGTGAGGCCAGTTTCAAGGATTCTAAGTCATCGAATGACGCAAAAGATGAGTCCAAGCATTCTGATGAGTCCAAGTCCAAGGACGATTCCGAGTCTTCAAGCAAGGAATCGGACAAGAACTCGGATAACAAGAAGTCCGAGGACCAGGACGGCAAGAAGTCTGGCGATAAATCCGCTGCCCAAAATACGGGAGCCGGTGATACTTCCAATGCGTCTGGCGGTGCTTCTTCGGGCGGTGGCCAGTCGTCTGATGGAGTTTCATCCTCTAATGGTGGAAACGCCTCCTCGGGCGGCCAGAGCGGCTCGCAGGAGTCCAGCTACGTAACAGTGACGGTTTCGGTCACATCGAGCGCCGTGGGCAATCCTGTGTCTTCTGGTGGCACCTTTACCTTTAACAAAGGCGCTACCGTCTACGATGCCCTGTGCGCGCTGGGCCTTTCTGTCAACGCACATGGCTCGTCGTACGGCACGTATGTCTCCGCGATTGGTGGTTTGGCGGAGAAACAGTACGGCGGTACGAGCGGCTGGATGTACTCCGTCAACGGCACAACGCCTATGACGGCCTGCAGCAACTACGTTCTCTCCAACGGCGACAACGTGGTCTGGTATTACGTTACAGGCTAGAGGCCTCGACATAGCGCGCCAGACGGGCGGTTCGGACAAACATCCGGGCCGCCCGTTTTTCATGCGAATGGGACCGGGTCGCCCGGTCTCTCGGCAAACAAAAAACCGGTTGAAATGGGAATTCCAACCGGTTATACATTCAAGCAAATAGCGAATCGACTACGACCGTGCGCCCTCGAGAAAGAAGCGGCGGCTGAAGTAGTTGTACCAGGTGACGAGGAACGTGGCGATGGCCTTCATGGCCTGGTAGCCGATGCTCAAAAACGTGACGCCCACAAACATGTATAGGTCGTTGAGGCCCAGACCGATCACCGACAGGATGGTGAAGATCGTGAACTCGCGCTTGCGGCTCATGCCCTCGCGATGGTCGAACACGTACTTCATGCTGAGCCAGTAGTTGACTACGACGGACGTGGTAAACGAGACCGTGGTGCTCATCAAAAAGTCGAGGTGAAACAGCTCGACGAGCGCAATGAGCATACCCCAGTCGATGCCAAAGGAGATAAGACCCACGACAGCGAACTTGAGGAACTGCTTGGTATGAGGTTGTGCCAGTGCCTTGCGCACGTAATCACATCCAATGCGTTGATGAATCGAGCAGAGGATACTTTAGAGCTTTTGCAAGGGAAACGTAAGGTCTTTGCCAAGAACTATACGAACTCGCCAAATTATCAAGAGCTAATCCGCAAACGTTGAAAATTTGCCCGTAAACGAGCAAAGCCCACGAACAACACAGCGCTCGACGCGCGTCATCCGTGGGCATCGTAAAGCTGTAAGGTTGCGAGTTACTTGGTCTCGTCGCCTTCCAGGAAGATCTTGCGCGTTACAAAGTTGTAGACCATGACAAGCGCGGTGGCGCAGATCTTGGCGATATTGGCCTCGAGTCCCAGGCCGGCGTTGAGTGTCAACACGATACCGTCGTTGAGTGCCAGGCCGATCACGGACAGCACGACAAAGATAATGAACTCGCGGCGGCGGCTCATGCCCTCCTTGTGCGCAAACACGTACTTCATGCTGGCGAGGTAGTTAAAGATGAGTGAGATGATAAAGCCGCTGGTGTTGGCGATTAGGATGTTGAGGCCCAGACCGTAGTGGAGCAGATTCATAATGCCAAAGTCGATGACCGTGGCAATGACGCCGACGACGCCAAACTTCATGATCTGCGCAAGGAGCTTTTGCATGGTACCTGCCTTAGGGCGGCGCCGGGACGCCGTGGGGATGACAAACTCAGCAAGTTTAGCCAATCTCCGCAGGCGAGGCTAGGCGTGCTGTTCGATAGCACCGTTTCTATATGCATCGAGCAGCTGGCGCAGGTCCTGGATCTGGCTGCGAATCTTGGCGCCGGTATCGGTGTCGCTCACCATGCGGCGACGGTCGGCCTCGTCAAAGCGGTTGGTCTCGCTCTCGATGTCCACGTTGCGTGTGAGTGCCTCGGCAACCGTCGTAAAGGCCCGGTGCGACTTGAGACGGCAGCCGCGCGAGCTCGAGATGAGCGTATAGCCGGCGATACCCGTCTTGGGATGGTAGGCGCGGCAGAAGCCGCCATCGATGACCAGCAGCTTGCCCTCGGCGCGGATGGGCTGCTCGCCCTTGGTGGTTTTAACGGGCGTGTGGCCGTTGATGATGTGACCGGTCGGCGAACATGCCATGGGCGCGACGCCAAACTCGCGCATGATGTCGTCGCAGACCGAGGGCGACTTGGTAAGTGTAAAGTACGGGTCCATCGGCTCGACCCAGGTGCTCTTATCGGCGATATAGGCGCGCTCAAAGGTACGCACCAGGCGTCCGCTGGCGGGTGAGTTAAAGCCAATCCACAGGTACCACATCCAGTCGAGGGCGTCGCGGTCGCCCACGCGCCAGGCGCGGCGGGCGATGTGGTCGCAAAAATCGAGATAATCGCGGCCAGCGTGCCAGGTGCCCAGGCAGTTCATGCCGCTAAAGGTGCCGTCTTCGTTGAGTGGCACGCAGCCGTGGAAGAGCAGGTTGCCGTTGGCGACTTTGTACATCGAGCCGTGGGAATAGAGGAAATCGATATGGCGATGCAGGTGATCGGCGGTGACAAACTCGGACACGAGCTTGTCGATGATGTGCTGCTCCTGAGACGTGAGCGTATAGGGGTCCGCCGGGTCGACGGTGGGGAAGTCGTTGGTCGTGAGCGGCCACACGCTGCCGTCGGCGAGCGTGACCGTGCCGGTGTCGTGTTCGATCTTGTCAAGTAGCAGGCGGTCGGTCATGTCGAACTCGGGGTGGCGCTGGATAATCTGACCCTCGAGCTTAAAGAGCAGCACGTTGATGGCCTTGATCAGCGGGGTGATGGACTCACCGGCGGTGTAGGTGGCATCGGCAAAGGCGACAAGCTCACGCAGCGAGATGCCGTAGTCGTTCTCCAGGATCTCGTAATTGTCGTAGCGTAGGTTGTTGCGCAGCACCGTGGCGATGCAGGCAGGCTCACCGGCCGCAGCGCCCATCCACAGCAGGTCGTGGTTGCCCCACTGGATGTCGAGCGAATGGTAGGTGAGCAGGCGGTCCATAATCTTGGCCGCGCCGCCGCCGCGGTCGAAGATGTCGCCCACCAGGTGCAGGTGGTCGACGGCCAGGCGCTTGATGAGCGAGGCAAGCGACTCGATAAAGTCGTCGGCGCTGGCGGTCTCCAGAATGGACTCCACGATGCGCTCGTGATAGCGCACGCGATAGTTGTTCTCGTCCGGATGCGTGTGCAGCAGCTCGTCGATGATGTAGGCGTAATCGCGTGGGATGGCCTTGCGCACCTTGGAGCGCGTATAGCGGCTCGAAAGCGAGCGGGCGACCATGATGAGCTGGTCAAGCATCGTCTTGTACCAGGTGGGCGAGTCCTCGCGCTGGCTGCGGACCAGCTCGATCTTCTCGCGCGGGTAGTAGATGAGCGTGCACAGCTCGCCCTTCTCGTCAAAGGAGAGCGTTTCGCCAAAGATTTCGTCGACATGCTCGCGCACGACGCCCGAGCAGTTGTTGAGGATGTGCATAAAGGCTTCGTACTCGCCATGCACGTCGCTCATAAAATGCTCAGTGCCTTTGGGCAGGTTGAGGATGGCCGAGAGGTTGATGATCTCGGTAAACGCGGATTGCTCGGTGGGAAACTGTCTCGACAGCAGGCGCAGATACTTGAAGTCTTGCGGATTGCGATCGAATGCGACCATGAAACACCTTCCGATAGGGCTGGTAAAACTGATAAACAGCGTCAAACGTTTATCAGTATGCGCCGCTTTTGTTTCGATTGGGGATGGGCGGCCGAATTGTTAGCCGAACGGTTTGGTAAATCGATTTAGTGGAGGTAGATATGGCGGTTGAGTGGAGACGATAGAGGGTGTTTTCTCAGATATTTATGCGTGGGGTCGGTGGAAACGATGGTGGTAAAGATGTTCGCTATTTTTGGTTCGATTTGGTAAATAGTGGACATATGTACCGTATGTAGGCTCACTGTGCGATAATTTGCGCAGCAATGAGTAAGGAGCCTCATATGAGTGATTTTGTCCTGACCTGTGAATCCGCCGCCGATCGAACTCGGGAGTTCTTTGAATCGCGCAATATCCCTGTCGTGTGTTTTCATTACGAGATCGACGATGTTGTCTATACGGACGATCTGTATCAGTCGATTACGCCGGACGAGTTTTTTGCCCAGATTGCCGCAGGCGCCATGCCCAAGACGTCTCAGGTGAGCGTGGGTGAGTACGAGGAGTTTTGGGAGCCGCTTGTTGCCGAGGGTAAAGACGTGCTGCACCTGGCGTTGTCGTCGGGTATTTCGGGCACGTATGGATCGGCCTGCGTTGCGGCACAGATGCTTGCGGATCGCTATCCCCAGGGCGGCAAGGTGCGCGTCATCGATTCGCTGGCGGCGTCTTCGGGCTTTGGCCTGCTGGCGGAATGTGCCGCCGACGTGCGCGATAGCGGGGCTTCACTCGACGAGACGGCTGCCTGGATCGAGGAGCACAAGCTCAACCTGCACCACTGGTTCTTCTCGACCGATCTGTCGAGCTACCTGCGCGGCGGTCGCATTTCGGCTGCGAGCGCGATCATCGGCACGGCGCTTAAGATTTGCCCGCTTATGACGGTCGATTGCGAAGGTGGGCTGTCGCCACGTGAGAAGATTCGCACTAAGAAGCGCGCGATTTCCGAGATGGCTAAGACCATGATGGCACACGTGCAGGACGGTGCGGATTATTCGGGTAAGTGCGTCATGTCGCACTCGGCGTGCCGCGAGGATGCCGAGGCAGTTGCGGCGCTGATCGAGGAACGGATTCCGCAGCTTAAAGGCAAGATTGAGATCAATAACATCGGTACTCTGATCGGTTCGCATACCGGACCTGGTACGGTGGCGCTCTTCTTTATGGGCGACAAGCGCGTGGATTAGTTTGCCCCATCACATCGCTGCATGATTGCTCAAACGAAAACGGCCCGCCTCACGTTTGTGGGGCGGGCCTTGCTGTTGGGGTTAGCGTTTCTTTCCGCGGAAGAAGAAGCCGTGCAGTGACGGCTTGAGGCCGCGGTTGGCGCGACGCTCCTCGACGCGCTCGTGGATCGAGGCGACGCGCTCGATGACCTCGTCGGGAATCGGCACGTCGGGATTCATGTTCTCGACCTGACTGACCTCGGCGGCGGCGACCTGGTCGATAATGGGCACATCGTCGTGCGAGATGACGGGCGTGGCGTCTTCTTTCATCTTGCGGTAGCGCTGCATCATGTCGGTCTGCAGCTGCTGGGCCGAAGGCGGTGTCCAGATGATGGCGTTGGCGCCGGCGGCGATGGTCTCGCGGATGCTCTCGGGTGTTTTGCCGCCCGGTGCGATGAGCGGCAGGTTGGGATAGCGCCCGCGCAGTTCACGCAGAACCTGCGGCGTGTTCTTGCCGGCCGCGATGTTGAGGATCTTGGCTCCGGCGCGCACCTTGGCATGCGCATCATCGTCGCAACGTACGACCGTGGCGATGACGGGGATGTCGGCGATGTTGGTGATGTGCTCGACCATCTCGGCAGTGGCGGGGGAGTTGACCACGCAGCCCGCCGCGCCCTGCATCTCGGAGACGGCTGCCATCTGTACGGAGCGCTTACCGGTCGTAGTCCCGCCGCCCACGCCAACAAAGACCGGGCACTCGGCGACGGTCAACAGCGCCTGCGTAATGGCCGGCTGCGGCGTGAAGGGGTAAACGGCAAACACGGCATCGGCATTGGAGTTGCGGATGACCGCGACGTCGGTGGTGTAGATAAGCGACTTGATGCGACGACCGAAGAGCGTAAAGCCGCTGGCCTCCTCGATCTCGTCGGGCATGCGGAGGGCCGCCTTGCGAAGGCGTCCATCGATGGGCAACGGCTCCATTGGAAGCAGTCCGTTGGGGGTCACGGCTACCTGGGGCTCGGTGAACTCGTCTGCGAGCTCGACCTCGGAAAAATCGACCGAGGCGACGATGTCCTCGTGGACCTCGGCGGGAACATCGATGGGGGCTTGGTCGTTTGCCGTGGCCGGCGTATCGAAGGAGCTGGTACCGACGAAGGCGTCGACGCGCTCATTTAGGTCGTTGAGGGTATCCATGGGGGCTCGATTCTATGCGATGGTGGCCGGAGAGGTGTCGGCAGCGTTGTGCTGACTAAATCGTTTGACGAGTTGATTTTTCCCCGCCGCGCCATCCGTTAGACCGAAGGGCCGGCGAACGTGAAGGAGCTGTGGTGGCGGGTATTGAGGTGCTATCTTGAATGTCCCGTTTAAAAGAGAGGTGACGCGGTATGGAATTCACAGCAATGTTGGGCTCGATTGGCCTGTGTGTGGGCGCAATCGTTGCCGCCGCGGTCATCTACTTGGTGGTCACGGCCATTAAGGGCAAAAGGGCCGAACGCAAGGAGCGCGCGATGCTTAAACAGCATCGCGACCAGCAGGGCAAACGCGCACGGAGTTAGCTTGTTGAGTTTTGGATCCGTGCGCTAGCTGCGTTTTCGGATCAGGGCAATGTAGAAGCCCTCAAATTCGCGGCTGGGCGGAATGGTGAGCGTGCCGGGCAGGCCGTTGGCGATGGCCGATACCTGACCCGCGGCAATGGCCTCGGTCAGGGCGTTGGACTCGATGCGCGGCTCCTCGCCAGCTTCCTGGGCGCGGCGTGCCTCACTTTCGCTTGGCGTGCCGTCGAGGGGGATGAGCTCGCAGTCCATATGCTTGTCGAGGGCCTCTTGCAGGGCGTCCTCGTTTTCCTGCGGCAAGATCGAACAAGTCGAATAGACGAGCGTGCCGCCCGGTTTGAGGGCTCCCATGGCGCGGTCCAGAAGCGCACGCTGCGAGCGGGCGCATTTGACGAGCAGCTGCTCGGTCAGGCCGCGCAGGCTTTTCTCGTTGCCGCTGATAACGGTGCCCGTGCCGGTGCAGGGAGCATCGAGCAGGATGCGGTCAAAGCGGAAGAACTCGTCGAGCTCGCGTGCGTCGGTGCGCATGACGGACACGTTTTTTGCGCCTTGGCGGTGGAGGTTGGCTTCGAGCTTCTCGGCGCGGGGAATGCTCATCTCGCAGGCGGTAAGGTGCGCCTGCCCCTGCGTGAGGGCGGCGATCTGCGTCGTCTTGCCGCCAGGGGCTGCGCACATGTCCAGGATGTCCTCGCCTGCCTGAGCGCCCAGGACCAGCGGCGGCATCATGGACGACAGGCTCTGCAGGTAGATTTTGCCGTCGCGGTAGATGTCGAGATCCCACAGATCGGAAACCTGGGCCTCGGGCAGGATGAAGGCGTCTGGGTACCAGGTGACGGGGTTGTGGGCGATGTCGGCGGCATCGAGCGCCGCAGCGATGTCCTCGGCGGTTGCCTTGAGCGTGTTGACGCGCAGCGTGACCGGGCGTGTGGCCGCGGCGCCGAAGCCCTCGATCATGAGCTCGGCATCGGCGGGCGCATAGGCGCCGGCGACCGTGTCGACCATAAAGCGCGGCAGGTCGGCGGCGGAGTGTTGGGCGGCAAGCTGGTCGGAAAGCTCGGTAGCAGCAAACTGCCTGAGCTTGAGCTCGGGCTTAACCTGCTTTTTCTGCTTACGACGACGCGGCTTGGACATCCGTCTTTCCTTCCCATTCCATTACATGTCGAGTGTTTAGTACTGGCTCTCGTGCTTGCTGAAGAAGTCGAAGCGCGGGGGCAGCGGCTTTACGCGGTGCTCGCCGGGCTTCTCGCCCAGGCTCTCCACAAACTCATCCGTGGAGGCGAAGATGTTATCCCAGCTAAAGAAGGCGACCGGGTCGATGCCGAAGTACTCACAGATGAGCTCGCAGCCGGCCGGGACGATGCCGTGCATCAGGACGGTCGCCACGCGCAGCTCGGTAAAGGCGTCGACGAGAGCCTGCGTCATTGCGGCGTTTGCCTCGTTACCCTCGAGCTTGTTGGCGGCCTTGGAAGCGTCGCTCCAGCGCTTGTTGGCGGCACGCAGGTAGTCGTCGCACACGGCAAGCGCGCGGTGCGTCTCGAACTTGTACATGGCCTGCTCAAAGGCGAGGGCTGCCTGCTCGGCGGCCTCGACCACGGTGTCAGAAGCTGCGCCAGCGGGGATGCAGCCGTTGCGATAGGGGCTTTCGTCGCCCTCCTTGACGGCGACGCCGTAGAAGCAGCTGCGGGCCAGGCGGTTGAACACGCCGGTCAAAAGGGCGCTCTCCTTAAGGGCCGGATCGATGACGCGCTTGTCGTCGCAGGCGCGCACCTCGTTGCCGTCCTTGTCCTTGCCGGTCACGCGGGTGTCGTATGCCTTGGGGCTAAAGCTCACCGGCTTTTCGGACAGGCCGAGCGACAGCCAGTGCGCGCGCATCTGCTCGCAGGTGTAGTGGTTGAGCAGGTCGTCTGCCGGCGGGGGAGGCGTCTGCGAGGACGAGCTGGCCTTTTTGCCCATGTAGAGCAGGTGGTAGCAGGCGCTGACGGTGCTCTGCGTGAGGCCCCAGCCCAGGGCCTCCCACATGGCGGTCTGCGCGATGCAGTAGAAGTAGATGTTGTCCTGACCGATAAACTGGTAGATCTGTGCGTCGTCCGAGCACCACCAGTCGCGCCAGTCGAGCGAGCTGTGCTGGTAGGTGGGCGCGGGCACCTGCGTGGAGTCGGCAGCGGGCTCGCCCATGAGGACGGCGTCTTGGGCGGCGACGCCCTCGGTCACGCCGGCGGCCTTAGCATCGCGCGCGAGCACGGTACGCGTATAGCTGATGGGCGCCCACAGGCTCTCGGGCCAGCACCAGCAGGTGACGTCCGAGACGCTATCGACCTCGGGCACCGGAACGCCCCAGTCGATGTTGCCGGTGATGCGGAAGGGCACGAGTGCCTTGCCGCTGCGGAAGCGCACGCCACCGTTGGCGAGCACCGCGTGGGCGTCGTCGCGCTCCTTCCAGCTGGGGAAGGTGACGGTAAAGCTGCTCTTGTTGCCCTCGGGCTCCAGCACGGTGTGCTCGGGGAGCTGGTCCTCGACGGTATCGAAGGCCTCGCGGAACTTGTTCTGGATGTAGAGCTGAGCCGGCAGCAGCCACTCCTCCATGGTCTTGGAGACCACGGAGCGAACCTGCGGGTTCTGGGCGAGCTTGGCGGTGTAGGTCTTCATAAAGTCGAGGTAGGCCGGCAGGTCAAAGTAGAGATTGTCGACCGGGCGCAGCTCGGGCACCTCGCCGGTGAGCTGGCTCTTGGGCGCGATGAGCTCCTCGGGCTCAAACTGGTGGCCCAGATCGCACTCGTCGGCATAAGCCTTCTCGGACTTGCAGCCCTGGATGGGGCAGCGGCCGATGACCTGGCGGCCGTTGAGGAACGTGCCGGCCTTGGCATCGTAGAACTGCAGCGTGGAGCGCTTGGAGATGGTGCCCTGCTCGTGCAGGCGCTCGATAATCTCGGCAGTCACCTCGTTGTGGATCTGGGCCGCCGGCTCAAGGCCCGAGCCGCCGTAGATATCGCAGCTGATGTTGTAGTTGTTGAGGGTCGCGGCCTGGCGGGAGTGATTGGACTCGACATACTCGCCGATGGACTTGTCGTAGCCCTCGTTCTCCTTGAGCTTGCGGTAGCTCTCCATGATGGGCGAACCGTAGCAGTCGGTGCCCGAGGTGAAGATGACGTTTTCGCGGCCCAGGCGGTCGCGCAGGAAGCGGGCGAAGAAGTCGGCCGGGACAAAGACGCCGCCAACGTGGCCAAAGTGAAGGCCCTTGTTGCCGTAGGGCTCGCCGGCGGTAACGATGGCGCGGCGCGGCCAGCTGGGACGGTCGTTCATGGAGTATTTGGATGCCATGGGACTCCTTCGCATATGGTGAGAGCGCGGCCGGGCGCGGGGCTCGGCGGCGCGGTGGTCAATTCGTGCATATCGTTCGACATTATCGCACATGCGGGCGGGTGCGTGGCAGGGGCGCTATCCTAAGATGCTATGAATGAGATTTCCAACATACATGCGTTTGAGGACGAGGATTTTCTGCACGCCTGCTTTGTGTGGGGGATGGCCGTGATCGCGGTGTTTGCCGTGTGCCTGGTGCCGGTGTTTATGCTGCTGGGCGGGCCTGCGGACTTGGACGCGGCTGAGGCGGGCGGCTGGATGGCTGTCGTGGGCTGGATAGTCGGCTTGGCTGCGGTCTCAATGGCGTCGTTTGCCGTGCACGAGCTGGTACATGCGGCGTTTTTTAAGCTGCTGGCTCCTGCGGGCGTGCGCGTGACCTTTGGGGCGAACCTCGAGACGGCGATGATCTATGCCTGCGCCGAGGGCGTTGTGTATTCGCGCCGGCGGTACATGGCGGTTTGCCTGGCGCCGACGGTTGTTGTGACGACAGCATTTGCCCTGGGGTTTGCGTTCTCGGACTATCCGCTGCTGTGCTACCTGGCGGCTGGTCTGCACTTGTCGGGCTGCGTGGGCGATTGGTATTACGTGCGGACCATCCTGCGCGACCGCCGCATTGTCGCCTGCGAGGATACGTCCTTTGGCGTGCGCTTTTTTGGGTGAGGAGATGTCGATGAAGTCGTTGTTGCTGCATGCGTGCTGCGCACCATGCTCGCTTGAGCCGGTTCGCCTGCTGCGCGAGGAGGGGTTTGAGCCCACGATTTGCTGGACCAACCCTAATATTCAACCTCACGATGAATGGCAGCGGCGTTTGGACGAGCTGCGCCGGTGGTGTGCCGATGGCGACATCGGGCTCATCGAGGCCGGGGAGGACCGCGAACGCTGGGAGGCCGGCGTGGCCCCGCTGGGCGCCGATCGAGCCCGTCGCTGCCGCGCGTGCTATGCGCTGCGTCTGGCCGAGGCGTGCCGTGTGGCCCAGGAGCGTGGGTTCGAATATGTGGGTACGACGCTCGCCGTCTCGCCGTATCAGCTGTTCGAGACCTGTAATGACGTGCTTGAGCGCTTGGCAGCGGCACATGGGCTCACCCCGGTCATTCGCGATTTTCGCCCGTATTATCCCGAGGCCACGCGCCGTTCGCGCGAACTGGGCATGTATCGACAGAACTACTGCGGCTGCCGCTTTTCTGCTGTCGAGGCGGCCATGGACCGCGCTCGCATTCGCGACGAGCGCAAGGCTGCCAAAAAGTAGTTCGTTTGGGACGTCAGCCTGCTAGGATGTAGAGCGGACTTTAGCTATATAAGGAGTATCAGACGTGTCTATGCGTACCGATGATTTTGACTACAACCTTCCTGAGGAACTGATTGCCCAGGCTCCTGCCGAGCCGCGCGACTCCTGCCGCCTGCTGGTGGTGGATCGCAAAGGCTCCCAGGCGGGGAAGCCGCTGGAGCACGGCGGTACTGTTGAGCACCGCATCTTCCGCGACATCATCGACTATATCGAGCCGGGCGACGTGCTCGTCATCAACCAGACGCGCGTGATGCCGGCCCGCCTGATCGGTCGCAAAGCCGGCTCGGGTGGCGTGGTCGAGACGCTGCTGCTCAAGCGCCGTGAGGATGTGGATCCGCTCGGCCATGTGTGGGAGTGCCTGGTCAAGCCGGGCAAGCGCCTGAAGCCCGGTGCTCAGATTGAGTATCGCGCCGGTGGCGCCCATGCGCCCGAGGGGGCTCCCGTGGTGCTGACGGCCGAGGTCGTCGACTTTGTCACCGATAGCCGCGGTGGCCGTCTGGTGCGCTTTGAGCCGGCCGGTTGCAATGCCGCCGGCGACCCGCGCACGCTCGACGAGGCCATCCATGCTGCCGGCCACGTGCCGCTGCCGCCCTACATTACCGATTACGAGGGCGATCCCGAGAAGTACCAGACCGTCTACGCCATGAAGGAGGAGCACTCGGCTGCCGCTCCCACGGCGGGTCTGCACTTTACGCCCGAGCTTATGGCTGCCATCGAGGCCAAGGGTGCCAAGTTTGCCGCCGTCGAACTCGAGGTGGGCATCGATACCTTCCGTCTGGTGGAGGAGGACGATCCCACGCAGCATGTGATGCACACCGAGCGCTACCACGTGTCGCAGGAGGTTGTCGACGCCGTGCATAAGGCGAAGGCCGAGGGCCATCGTGTGATTGCTGTCGGTACCACGGCGGTGCGCTCGCTCGAGAGCGCGTTTGACGCTGATGCTCCGGTGTCCGATCCGGCTGTGACGGCGCGCTATTTTGAGGGCCGCGAGGACGGGGCCGATACGCTCGGCCGCGGTGACATCGTGGTGCGCGAGAACGCCACGACGCAGCTCTACCTCATGCCCGGCTCGACCTATCACGTGGTCGACGCACTGATCACGAACTTCCACGTGCCGCGCTCCACGCTCATGATGCTCGTGAGCGCACTTGCCACCCGCGACCAGATCATGGATGCCTACGCCGCCGCCATCGATGAGCGCTACCGCTTCTTCAGCTTTGGTGACGCGATGCTCATTTGTTAGTTACGCGGTTCTACGAACCGCGTAACGGCTCGACGCTGCGCGGGCCGCATTTGGACAATCTGACGTTCAACTTCAAGGGCGCGACCAGAAGGTCAGCGCCCTTTCGTTTCACGTCACCTTGTCTCAAATGCGGCCCGCTCGCTCATATGACCCAATCCGCTGTCAAGAGCCACAATGGCCCCGCCGACC
>CATXJW010000025.1 GCA_958370325.1 uncultured Collinsella sp.
AGCACGCGGCTGTTAACCGCGCTGTTGTAGGTTCGAGTCCTACCCGGGGAGCCAGGTTGTAAAACCCGTCGCAAATGCGGCGGGTTTTTTCATGCCGCGATCGCCTGTGGGAACGTTACCGTATCAACATTTCGTGTCGAGGATGTAATCGTGAACCCCGCCGCCTTAACATGGCGCGGTCGTTGTAAAATGTTGGAATGATTGCTCCCACGACATGGTGCCGCGAGCACCAGAAAAGGAGATTCTTGTGTCTGAGACCATTAACGGCAGCCTGAGCGTCTCGAATGACGTTATTGCCGATATTGCCGGTTATGCCGCGATGACGTGCTATGGCGTCGTCGGTATGGCCGAACAGCTGCAGGGCGCCGAGAGCGTGCGCCTGCTTGCCGGCCAGCGCCTCCGCAAGGGCGTGCTTGTTTCCGCCGACGAGAACGGCCTCACGGTCGACCTTCACGTCGTGCTCGAAAACGGCGTCAACATGAAGTCCGTCTGCCACAATCTTTCGAGCTCCGTCGCCTTCACTCTGCAGGAGATTGCCCAGATCGATCCCGCCAGCCTTAAGATCGGCATTCACATCGACGCGCTCAAGAGCCGTCTGAACTAGCATCCGAATACGGAGATTTCACCACTCATGATTGCAAAGACCATTCGCACCTGTTTTCCGATCGCTGCGGCTGCCGTTTCCGAAAAGGCCGAGGAGATCAACAAGCTCAACGTTTTTCCCGTACCCGACGGTGACACCGGCACCAATATGTCGCTCACGCTCGCCTCGGTGACCAAGGAGCTTTCCGCTCTTCCCGCCGATGCCGACATGGAGGCCATTGCCGGCGCCATCACCCACGGCTCCCTGATGGGCGCCCGAGGCAACTCCGGTGTCATCACCTCGCAGATTCTGCGCGGCGTGGCCGAGGGCCTTGTCTCTGCCGATGAGCCCATTACGTCCGCCAATATCGCCTTCGCCTTCCGTCGTGCCGTCAAGGTTGCCTTCCAGGCTGTTCGTAAGCCCATCGAGGGCACGATCCTCACGGTCCTGCGTGATGTTTCGACCAAGGCAGACGAGTGCGAGAAGAAGAAGTTCTCTGCCGAGGATGCGCTCGACGCCATCGTCGTCGAGGCCTACCAGTCCGTCGCCCGCACGCCCGACCTGCTGCCCGTCCTCAAGGAGAACGGCGTGGTCGACTCCGGTGCCTTTGGCTTTGCCATCTTCTTGGAGAACTTTGTTGCCGCCGCTCTTGGCCGCAGCACCGTTGTCGAGGATTTCTCCGCCACGTTTGATTCCGCTGGCTCTGCCCGCGATGCCGCTCTTGGCCGTGTTGAGATCGAGGCTAACGACGACTGGGAGGGCTCGGAGTTCCGCTACTGCAACGAGTTCCTCTTTAAGGCCGACGCCCCGTTTGACGAGGACGAGTGCCTGAAGTTCCTGGGCTCCATGGGCGATTGCGAGCTGCTCGTGGGTGCCTACCCCGACTACAAGATCCACGTGCACTCCAACACCCCCAACCTGGTGCTCGAGCACATGCTGCAGCTCGGTCAGATCTACGAGGTCTTCATCCACAACATGGAGATGGAGGCCCACGACCGTACCGCTAAGATCCACGAGGACCAGGAGAAGGCCACCGAGCCCGCGAAGGCCCTGGGCTTTGTCGCCGTTGCCGCCGGTTCCGGCGAGGCTGACATCCTCAAGTCCCTCGGCGTCGATGTGATCGTGTCGGGTGGCCAGACCATGAACCCCTCGACTGCCGACCTGCTGGGCGCGGTGGACCAGGTTAACGCGACCTCGGTCATCATCCTGCCCAATAACGGCAACATCCGCATGGCTGCCGAGGCTGCTGCCTCCGCCTGCACCGACAAGAAGGTCGCCGTCGTTCCCACCAAGACCGTCCCGCAGGCCTTCTCCGCGCTGTTCGCGGTCCTGCCCGATTCCGAGCTCGAGGATGCTGTTGCCGCTATGGTCGACGCCATCAGCGAGGTCCGCGATGGCGAGGTCACCCGCGCCGTGCGCGACTCCAGCGCCTCCGACGGCTCGCCGATTCACTCCGGTGACGTCATGGGCATCATCGCCGGCTCCATCGACGTGGTCGGCTCCGACGTGAAGCAGGTCACGCTCGACTGCATCAACCGTATGCAGGAGGAAGAGGAGGGCGACGCGTTGACGATTCTGGCCGGCGAGGAGCTGTCCGACGAGGCCTTCCAGGAGATCGTCGACGCTATCGAGGAGGCTCAGCCCGATCTGGAGATCGACGCCCATCGTGGCGAGCAGCCGCTCTATCCCGTGATCTTCTCGATCGAGTAGGCTCTGCCTATGTCCGAGCTGTGCTCCGTGCCGCGCGTCTCGGAGCGTTTTGCCCAGAGCAATGCGCTCGACGAGGATATCGCGCGACTCAAATATGTTTCGGGTAAACGTGAGGAGGCCCTTCGCCGTCTGGGAATTCGGACGGTGGGGGACCTCCTTCTCCATATTCCTCATCGCTACCTGGACTTCACTCGCTCGTGGTCCATCGAGATGGCGCCCATCGGTACCGTGTGCACCATCATCGCCACGGTCGATCGTATTGTCCAAAAGCAGCCCCGTCCGCGCATGCAGGTGACTGAGGTCTCGCTTGTGGACGAGACGGGCGTGCTGCAGGTTGCCTTTTTCCGTCAGCCTTGGATTGCCCAGCAGTTCAAGCAGGGCGATCGCCTGGCCGTGATGGGCAAGGTCGAGTTTGCCTACGGTTTTAAGCAGATGGCCTCGCCCCACTTTGAAAAGCTCGAGGATGGGCGCGCCGCCGGCACCATCCTGCCGGTCCACTACGTAAGTGACGGCGTGAGTCAGGCATGGATGCGCCGTATCGTGAGCGGTGCGCTCGAAGTGGTCTCCAATCCGTTCGATCCCATTCCCGCGCCGCTGCGCGCAAGGCGGAAGCTCATGAGCAATGCCCGTGCGTTGCGTTCGATCCACTTTCCCTCGAGCATGGCCGAGCGCGACATCGCACGCCGGCGACTTGCCTACGAGGAGTGCCTCTGCTTGCAGCTGGCGCTGCGCTTGCGCAACGACGGCGGCTTGGTCGAAGTTGCTCCCTACGCCCACACCGCGGGCGGACACTTGTCGGCGCTCAAGGAAGCCCTGCCGTTTTCGCTGAGCGACGAGCAGGAGGGCGCGTTCCAAGACATTCTGCACGACATGTGCGATGGCGGTCGCGTGATGAACCGTCTGCTGCTGGGCGACGTCGGTACCGGTAAGACCGCCGTTGCCGCCTGCGCGTTGGCGGTTGCGGCCGATAGCGGCACTCAGGCCTGCGTTATGGCGCCCACGGGCGTGCTGGCGCGTCAATATGCCGATAAGACCGGCCCCTTGCTCTCGCAGGCTGGCATGACCTGGGCGCTCCTGACGGGCGCCACGCCGGCGGCCGAGCGTGAACAGATTCATGCTCGGCTCCAGTCTGGCGAGCTCGACGTGCTCTTTGGTACCCATGCGGTGCTTTCGGAGAACGTCACGTTCAAGCATTTGTCGCTTGTGGTGATCGACGAGCAGCACCGCTTTGGCGTGGGCCAGCGTAACGCTCTGCGCGAAAAAGGCCCTGGTGCCGACTTGCTGGTTATGACTGCCACGCCGATCCCGCGCACGTTGGCGCTTTCGGTGTACGGCGACCTGGATACGAGCATCATCCGCCATCGTCCCGTTCCGGGTGCCGGCGTGACGACGCGCGTCCTCACCGAGTCAAGTCGCGACCTGGCCTATGGCGCCATTCGCGAGGCGCACGAAAAGGGTCAGCAAGCCTACGTGATCTGTCCGCTCGTGGAGCCGAGCGATTCGGCCGATGAGCTGGAAGACGTACCCGGTATTGCCCGCGACGACGAGGGCCGCGTGACCGTGCCTGTGCCGCTGCACGATACGGCAACCGAGCTCGACCGGCTGCGTCTTGCGTTGCCGGGGCTTACCGTCGAGCGTCTTCATGGCCGCATGCCGGCGGGGGAGAAGGACCGGGTCATCGATGCCTTTAAGCGTGGCGAGATTGATGTGCTCGTCTCGACCACGGTGGTCGAGGTGGGCGTTGACGTGCCCAATGCCACCGTCATGGTCATCGAGAATGGCGAGCGCTTTGGTTTGGCGGCCTTGCACCAGCTGCGTGGGCGCGTAGGCCGCGGCAGCGTGTCGGGCACGTGCCTGGTCATGACGCACTCCAAGGGCAACGGCGGCGCGTCGGCGGCACAAGACCGCCTCCAGTCGCTCGAGAAGACCTCGGACGGCTTTACGCTCGCCCAGATGGACCTGCGTCTGCGTCACGAGGGTGAAATCCTGGGTTACCGCCAGCATGGCGGCGTGACCTTGCGCTTTGTTGACCTCGATGCCGACGAGGAATTGATCGAGTGGGCCCATTTGGACGCGGTCGAGCTCTTGCGGTATGCTTGCAACCTTGACTCTGTGGCGACGCGTCCCTTGCGCGATGCGGTCGCCACGCGGTATCGACACATCTTTAAGGAGGTCAGCGGAGGATGAGAATCATCGGCGGCGAATGGCGCGGTCGTAAGATCGAGGAGCCCCGTGGTCGCGATGTCACCCGCCCCACGACCGATCGCGTGCGCGAGGCGTGCGCATCTATGGTCATGTCGGCATTCGACTTCGATCTGGACGAGGTCCGCGTGCTGGATGCCTTTGGCGGCTCCGGTGCCTTGGGCATCGAGATGCTCTCGCGTGGTGCCCGCTCGCTCTCCACGTTCGAGATCGATCGGAATGCCGCGCGGCTCATTACTAAGAATATCGAGTCGCTCTGCCGTGACCGTGCGCGCTGGCGCGTCGTTACCGGCGATGTACTGTCGAGTGCCTCGCGCGGCCGCGTGCCGGGCGGTCCCTTTGACCTGGTCCTGCTCGACCCGCCCTATGCTTTTGGTGCTGAGCCAGTCGAGGAACTGTTGCAAAACCTAGCTCAGCAAGGCTTGCTGGCACCAGGTGCCTATGCGCTCTTTGAGCATGCTGCCGCCGATGCGGGTGCGCATCCGGCAGGCTTTGAGACCGTGCGTGAGAAGCGTTACGGAATAACCTCGGTCGACCTGCTTCGTTGGGTTGGCAACGGCGAGGATGATGGCAACGATAGCGACGCACCCACGGAGGATGCCCATGAGCGACACCATTAACCGCGTAATCGTCCCGGGCACCTTCGATCCCATCACTTTTGGCCACATCGACGTGATTCGCCGTGCCCGCCGCATCTTTCCCAGCGTGATCGTTGCCGTTGCCGAGTCGCAGGGCAAAAACGGCGTCGGCCCCACGTTTATGCTCGACGAGCGCGTGGCGCTGGCACGTGAGGCGCTCGGTGATATTGACGGCGTCGAGGTGCTGCCCTTCACCGGCCTTTTGGTCGATTTTGCCCGCGAACAGGGAGCAGGAGCCGTGGTCAAGGGTCTGCGTGCCATGACCGACTTTGAGTACGAGCTGCAGCAGGCCGACCTCAACTACCGCCTGGATAACGAGCTGGAGTCCATCTTTGTCATGAGTGCGCCGCAGTACGGTTATATCTCGAGCTCGGTGGTTCGCCAGATTGCCTCGCTCGGTAGCGACGTCTCTAATTTTGTTCCGCCCAATGTGGTCAAGGCGCTCAAACATCGCTTTTCGTGACGTTTTTTAATGCCTGGTGGCATGTGGTAAACTAACACGATGATATGTTACCTATGAAAGGAGACCGGATGCCGGGCGAGAATTTTCCTGGCGACAGGATCGTGAGTCTTGTCGACGAGCTCGAGGGGCTCATCGAAGAGGCTAAGACGCCGTTCGGCAAGAACGCCCAAATGAAGGTTATCGACGCCGACGTCTTCTTTAACATCCTCGACGAGATCCGCATGAGCTATCCCGAGGAATGGCAGAAGTCCCGCCGTATCCTCAAGGAGCGCGAGGAGCTTATGGCTTCCGCCGCCGCTCAGGCCGATTCCATCATCGCCGATGCTCAGCAGCAGGCCCTCACCATTGCCGGTGAGCAGGAGATCGTTCGCTTAGCGCAGCAGCAGGCCGACGATATTCGCGACCGTGCCCAGCAGTATGAGCGCGAGACGCGCTATGCCGCCGAGGATTACGCCGAGCAGGTCTTTACGCACCTCGAGGAGAACCTCAAGAGCCTGACCGGCACGGTGACCCGTTGCCGTCAGCAGCTCAACGAGGGTGCCGCCCAGCAGAATGGTCAGTGGTAATGGCTGAGTTCCCGAGCGTTACCGTCGATCTTTCCGAGCAGCTCGAGTTTCCCGGAGACTCGTACCCGCTGACCGGTAAGGTCGATGTCGCCACCTATACGGTGGGCGAGAAGGAGTACCAGCTACAGGACGGCATTGACTACGATGTGGTCTTTACCAATGCCGGTACCGGTGTCTTGCTTACGGGCATGGTCCGCGCGCACGCAACCGGTGAGTGCGACCGTTGCCTGGAGCCCGCTTCGTTTGATATTGCCGGTGAGATCGAGGAATTCTATCTCTTTAACGAGCCCGAGGACCCCGAGGCCTACGAAGATGGCTACGAGTTACTGGGCGAGGATCGCATCGTCGATCTGGGTGAGCCTATCAACGACGCGGTCGTCATGGACACGCCGTTCGTTGTCCTGTGCAAGCCCGATTGTCGCGGCCTATGCCCCACTTGCGGCATCAATCTCAACGTCGAGCAATGCGATTGCGCCGCTCAAGCAGAGGCCGACTGGGTCGCTGCCACGGAAAATCCATTTGCAGCATTGAAGAATCTCAAGCTTGACGAGTGAAACTGTGGTAGTATCGCTACTTGCGCGTAATCGCCACACTGGATAGTTCATAAGGAAGGTCACTATGCCCGTACCTAAACAAAAGCAGGGTCGTATCCGCACTCACACCCGCCGTTCCGCCAACATGAAGATCTCGGCTGCGGCTCAGTCCACGTGCCCCCGTTGCGGTGCTGTCAAGCTCCCGCACCACGTGTGCCCCAGCTGCGGTTTCTACAAGGACCGCGAGGTTATCGTTACCGAGTAACTGTATACTCTGGATGCGATGCCGTTCCAACTGGAACCACAATGGCCGGCTCAATGAGTCGGCCATTTTTGTATAAGGAGCATATGAAATGAGTAACGTTCGCGTTTGTGTAGACGTTGTGGGTGGAGACGAGAAGCCCCAGGTTGTCCTCGACGGTATCGAGGCGGCGCTTGCGGCGGATCCCGATATCGAGGTCTTGGCCGTCGGTCCCGCAGAGATCGTGAACCCCTTTGCCGCGGCTCACGCTCGTGTTGAGGCCTTGGAGGCGCCCGATGTCATCGCCATGGATGACGATCCCATTCGAGCCGTGATGACCAAGCGCAAGTCCTCGATCGTGCTTGCCTGCCGCGCTATCAAGAAGGGTAACGCGGACGCGTTCTTCTCTGCCGGCTCCACCGGCGCCATGACCGCTGCCGCTACCGCCTACGTGACGCCGTTTAGGTATCAGGCCGAGGGCAAGAAGCAGCCGGTGCGTCCGTGCCTCACCAATGCACTGCCCAACCGCGCCGGCGGCCTGACGGTCCTGTGCGACATGGGCGCCAACCCCGATGTCGAGGTCGACGACATGGTGCGTTTTGCCCAGATGGGTAGCGCCTATGCGCGCGTCGTCCTGGGCATTGAGCATCCCCGCGTCGGTCTGCTCGGCAACGGCACCGAGGACGAGAAGGGCTCCAACTTTACCAAGGCGTGCTTCCCCGCCATGAAGGCCGCCGTTCCCGGCTTTGTGGGCAACTGCGAGGGCACCGATCTTACGTCGGGCAATTTTGACGTCGTGGTCGCCGACGGCATGTCGGGTAATATCGCGCTCAAAGCCACCGAGGGCGCTGCCAAGTTTTTGCTGCAGGAGCTCAAGGGTGCCTTTATGTCTTCGCTCGGCACCAAGATTGCCGCGCTGCTCATCAAAAAGCAGATGCGCGAGATCAAGGCAAAGCTCTCGGGCGATGCTAAGGGCGGCGCCATTCTGTTGGGCCTGCGTGGCGTGGTCCTGATCGGCCACGGTGCCACCTCGGTCGAGGCCGTCAAAAACGGTACACTCGCCGCGGCGGAGGCCGTGCGCGCCGGGCTTGTCGAGAACGTCGCCAACTCTATGGACGGCATCGTTTTGTAGGAGCGAGTTAGGGCGCTGTTATGTGCCCCGCGGCCTGCGTCGTGGGGTAGAATCAAAACCGTGTCTTGGCGTTGCGCTTGCGGCGCCAGCGCGTTGATGTTCATGCAATACGAGAGGAAGCGCTATGGACCGCTCCGAAATCTTCGATAAGATCGCCGAAGTCGCCGCTGACGTTCTGGGCGTCGATGTCGCCGACATTAGCGACGAGACCACGTTCGACGATCTTGATGCCGATTCGCTCGAGCGTCTGCAGTTGGTGACGGCCATCGAGGACGAGTTCGACCTCGAGATCGATGATGAGACCCTGCTGTCGCTCAACTCTGTCGCCGACGCTGTCGACGCTATTGAAAACGCCAAGGAGGCCTAAGTCTTGGCTTTATCTGAACGACTCGCGCGCGCCCAGGAAATCCTGGGCCACGAGTTCAATAACAAGGTGCTGCTGCGCGCGGCGCTCACGCACCCTTCTGCCGTGGAAGGTCAGCCCGTCTCGGCGAGCTATGAGCGCCTTGAGTTTTTGGGCGATTCCATTTTGGGCGCCGTAGTGGCCCGTTCGCTCTTTGAGTCCTATCCCGAGTTTGACGAGGGCAAGCTTACGCGCCTGAAGGTGTCGCTCGTCTCGGGTGCCACGCTGTCTGAGGTCTCCCATGAGCTGGGCATCGACGACATCATTATCTTTGGTGCCTCCGAGACCGGCACGGGCGCGCGCGGCCTGCATTCGGCGCTCGAGAACGTCTATGAGTCGCTCGTGGGCGCGCTGTATCTGGATGCTGGCTGGGATGCGGCGGCGGAGTTCATTCACCGTACGCTTAAGCCTCATTTGGCCTCCGAGCGTGCTGAGCACCCCGCAAACCCCAAGTCGTTTTTGCAGGAGTGCGTACAGGCCGACGGCCACGAGCCTCCGGCGTACAAGCTCGTTGGCTCTGAGGGCCCCGCGCATGCGCCCACCTTTACCGCCGTGGTGCTCATCGACGGTATTCGCCAGGGCCGCGGCACCGGTTCCTCCAAGAAGGAGGCCGAGGGAGCCGCTGCGCTCGAGGCGCTCGACCGCATGGCTTACACCACCAACGGCGTGATTCTCAACAAGAAGCCTGTTTAAGCGAGGAGCCGTGTATCTCAAGTCCCTCACGCTCAAAGGGTTCAAGTCGTTTGCCGACCGCGCCCATATGACGTTTGAGCCGGGCCTAACCGTCATCGTCGGTCCCAACGGCTCGGGAAAATCGAACATCTCCGACTCGATTCTGTGGGTCCTGGGTGAGCAGAGCGCCAAGCAGCTGCGCGGCCAGGCCATGGAGGACGTCATCTTCTCGGGCTCGTCGGCGCGCAAGCCGGTGGGTGTGGCCGAGGTCACGCTGGTGCTCGATAATTCGGACCATATGCTGCCTGTCGACTTTGACGAGGTGGCTATCACCCGCCGCATGTATCGCTCGGGCGAAAGCGAGTACCTCATCAACTCGAGCCCGTGCCGCCTTATGGACATCCAGGACATCCTGCACGATTCGGGACTGGGCAAGGATACGCATTCCATCATCAGCCAGGGCAAGCTCGATGCCATTTTGCAGAGCCGCCCCGAGGAGCGCCGTGCCCTCATCGAGGAGGCCGCCGGCATCTCCAAGCACAAGCGTCGTAAGGAACGTGCGCTCAAAAAGATTAAATCGATGGACGAGCACCTGACCCGTGCCCGCGACATCAATAAGGAGATCGCCCGTCAGCTGCGGCCGCTGGAGCGTCAGGTCGATCGCGCGCGCAAGTACAAAGAGCTGTCCTCGCGCGCGAACGAGCTTACGCAGATGCTGGCCGTCGACGAGCTTCGTTCGCTGCAATCGCAGTGGAACGACCTGGAGAGCCGCTCTAAGGAGGGCGCCGCCGAGCTTGAGCTTGCGCAATACCGCTTGGGCGAAAAGGAGCGCGAGCTCGAGAAGCTCCAGGTTATGCTCGAGGAAAAGGGCCTGTTTGTGGGCGATCTGGGCGAGCAGCGCCGCCATATGCAAGATGTGGTCGGCCGCATTAACTCCGACATGCGTCTGCTCGAGGAAAAGGGCCACAACATGGTGTCGCGCCTGTCTGACATGCGCGGCCAGATCTCGAGCTCCGAGCATCAGCGCCGCCGCGTGGTCGAGGAGCTCGAGGATGCACGAGCCCAGCTTGAGGAAGTGACCGGCGCGCATATGCAGGCCCAGGAGGACGTCGACGCTGCTGGTCCTGCCGCCGCCGAGCTTCACGAGCGCCGCGTGGCGCTTGATGCGCAGATTTCGCAGCTCACGCGCGAGCAGCGCGATGTGCAGCGTGTGGCCGATAACGCCGCGCTCGAGCTCGCCAAGGTAAAGGATTCGCTTTCCAATGCCGAGGTCGAGGACAACATGTACGCCTCGCGCCTGGATCAGATCGATGAACAGCTCGAGGAGGTTACAGCATCGCTTGATAGCCGCCGCGACCGTGCTGAGGAGCTTGAGAGTGCCCTTGAGGCGGCTCGTCAGGCCCAGAGCGATGCGCGCGAGGCCACCGAGGCAGCACGCGCTGCCCTCAAGGACCTGCGCGCCCGCGAGAGCGAGGCGCGCAACAAGCTGTCCGAGGTGCGCTCGGAGCTTGCCAGCCAAAAGAAGCTTGATGCTCGCATGGCCGACAGCTCGCCGCTCGTAAGCCGTCTGGTGGGCGCGCTGGGCGACGATGTTTCGGGCCGTCTGGGCGATGTGCTCGAGGCGCCGCGTGAGCTCGAGGGCCTGGTTGAGCAGCTGCTCGCCGGCGATATCGATGCGCTTTTGTTCGATAACGCTGCTGCACTTGAGCGTGCCGGTCGTGCGGCTCTGGACCAAAAGAAGGCCTCGGGCGAGGCGCTGCTGGTGGCGCGCAGCGTGAGCGGCTCTGCGGCCGCCGAGGGCGCTGCCGGTACCCGTCTTGTTGACCGTCTGTCCGTGCGTGAGGGCTACGGTCCGGTTGTCGAGGCGCTGCTCGGCGGCTATTTTGTGGTCGATGACTTAGCCGTCGCGCTGTCCGCGCCAGTCGTTGATGGCGTGACCTACGTGACGCCCGATGGCGCCCGCGTGAGCTGTGGCGGCCTGGTTCGTGTGGGGCTTGATGCCGGCGAGGCTTCGGGCGCTCTGGAGCGCAAGCGTCGTATCCGCGAGCTGGAGGGCCTGGAGCCCGATCTTGCTGCCGTGTTTGAGCATGTTTCGGATCAGGTCGTCGAGGCCAACGCTGCCGTCGAGGAGGCCCGTGCTGCCGAGGGCGATGCTGCCGGCGAGATCGCCCGCCTTGTGGGCGAGCGTCGCTCCCTGCTGTCCGAGATCGGCCGCCTGGAGCAGAGTGCCAACAATGCCGAGGTCGAGCGCGTGCGCATTTCCAAGCGCCGCGAGCAGGCCGCAGAGGCCGTTCGTGCCGCACGTCCGCGCGTGGACGAGCTCACTCGTTCGCGTGACGAGGCCCGTGCGCAGGCGAGCGACTTAGGCTTGCAGATTGCCGAGGCCAACGACGAGCTCGATCGCGTGCGTCGCGACGACTCCGAGGCCACCGGTAAGCTCGCCGACGCTAAGGTGCGCCTGGCTCAGACGAGCGAGCGCCTGCGTTCGCTGAAGGGCCGTGTGCCCGATCTTGAGCATCGCCTGGAGGGTATCGACCGTCGTATCCGCGGGACACGCCAGGCCTCGCGCTCGCTTGAGCTGCTGCGCCTTCGCGTCGACCCCATGCACGAGCGCTATTCTGCCCTGTTGGAGCGCGCCTCGGACTGGGCTGCGCGCCTGCGCGATCAGGCCTCGCTCGAGGAGGCGGACTCGGCTTCGCTTAAGAAAACCATCGAGGACGCCAAGACCGAGGTCGCCCACGCCAAGGAGCGGGTCGATGCTGCCACGGCGACGCAAAACGAGTTCAAGGTCGCACGCGGCAAGCTCGAGGTTCAGGTCGAGGCTGCTATCAAGGCCATCACCGCCGATGGCACTACGGTGCTCGAGGAGGCGCTCATGCTGCCGGCGCCCACCGACCGCGACGCCGCCGAGCGCGAGCTCAACCAGCTCGTGCGCCAGATCAACAACTTGGGTCCTGTGAACCAAGTCGCCATGGAGGAGTACGAGCAGCTCAAGCGCCGTGCCGATTACATCGAGGAGCAACTTGCCGATCTGGAGAGCGCGCGCAAGGCGCTCACCAAGATCACCGTGGCGATCGACCGCAAGATGCGCAAGGCGTTCCTGGTGACGTTTGAGAAGGTTGATGCGAACTTCCGCGAGATCTTCGCCATGCTGTTCCCGGGTGGCCAGGCACATCTGGAGATGACCGACCCCGAGCATCCGGCCGAGACGGGCATCGAGGTCGTGGCGCAGCCGCGCGGCAAGCGCATCACCAAGATGATGCTCATGTCGGGCGGCGAGAAGAGCCTGACGGCGCTCGCCTTGCTCTTTGCCGTGTATCGCACGCGCACGGTGCCGTTCTATGTGCTGGACGAGGTCGAGGCCGCGCTCGACGACGCCAACCTGTCCAAGCTCATCGGCGCCCTCGATGTGCTGCGTTCCGATACGCAGCTCTTGGTAATCTCGCATCAGCGCCGTACTATGGAGGATGCTGACGTTCTCTACGGCGTCTCGATGCAAGCCGACGGCGTCAGTCGCGTCGTCTCGCAAAAACTCGATCGCGAAACCGGAAAGGTCGTGAATGCATAATGGGATTCTTTGACGCACTCTCGCGCGGACTTGAGCGCAGCCGCGAGGCCCTCAACGAGGTCTTCTACTTTGGCGGCGAGGTCGACGAGGATTTTTGGGAGGACCTTGAGGACACCCTCGTTATGGGTGACATGGGTGCCGAGGTCGCCATTCAGGTCTCCGATGACCTGCGTGACGCCGCTGCCAAGAAGAACCTCAAGACCGCCCCGCAGCTTCGCCGCGCCCTGGCCGAGCAGCTCGAGGGCCATTTTGTGCCTGTTGAGCGCGATCCGTTTTCCGATACGCCGAGCTGCGTGCTGTTTGTCGGCATCAACGGTGCCGGCAAGACCACCACGGTCGGCAAGATTGCGAGCGCCATGGCCGCCCGCGGCAAGAACGTGGTGATCGGTTCGGCCGACACCTTCCGCGCCGCTGCCATCGAGCAGCTCGATGTGTGGGGTCAGCGTGCCGGCGTACCGGTTATCAAGCGTGACCGCGGCTCCGATCCGGCGAGCGTGTGCTATGACGTGCTCGACGAGGCCGATAAGCGCGGCAGCGACCTGGTGCTCATCGATACCGCCGGCCGTCTGCACACGAGTCCCGAGCTCATGCGCGAGCTCGCCAAGGTGGTTAATGTGACCCGTAAGCGCGCCGCCAATATGGCCGCCGGTCCCATGCCGGTCTCGGTCGTGCTTGTGATCGATGCCGCCACTGGTCAGAACGGTCTGAACCAGGCGCTCGAGTTTAACGAGGCGCTGGGCCTGGACGGTATTATCATGACTAAGCTCGACGGAACGGCTAAGGGTGGTATCGCCATGGCCGTGGCCGAGAAGCTCAAGCTCCCGATCCTTCGCATCGGCGTGGGCGAGCAGGTCGATGACCTGCAGGAGTTTAACGCCAAAGATTTCTGCCGTGCCCTGGTGGGCGAGTCCAACTAAGGAGTGACTAGTGTTTGATTCCCTGAGCGATCGCCTCAACGACACATTTGACCGTCTACGCGGCAAGGGTAAGCTGACCGAGGCCGATATCACTTCAGCCATGCGCGACATTCGCATGGCACTGCTCGAGGCCGACGTTAACTTTAAGGTCGTCAAGGAGTTCGTCGCCAAGACCAAGGAGCGCTGCATGACCGCCGAGGTCATGGAGTCGCTGTCGCCGGCGCAAAACGTCGTCAAGATCGTGCTCGACGAGCTCACCGAGATGCTCGGCTCAACCGAGAGTAAGCTCGTCTTTAGCAACCGCATTCCCAATGTCATCATGCTCGTGGGCCTGCAGGGCTCTGGTAAGACCACGGCGGCCGTAAAGCTGGCCTACCTGCTCAAGAAGCAGGGCCGCTCGCCGCTGCTCGCCGCGTGCGACGTCTACCGTCCCGCCGCTGCCGACCAGCTGGCCACGCTCGGTGGCGAGATCGGCGTGCCGGTCTTCCGCGGTGACGGCGCGCACCCGGTCGACATTGCCAAGGGTGCCATCCAGGAGGCCGTCGACCACCTGCGCGACGTGGTCATTGTCGATACCGCCGGTCGTCTTCAGATCGACGAGCAGATGATGCAGGAGGCCGTCGACATCAAGAAGGCCGTCAAGCCCGACCAGGTGCTGATGGTCGTCGATGCCATGACCGGCCAGGATATCGTCAACGTCGTCTCGACCTTCGCCGATCGCACCGACTTTGATGGCGTGATTATCTCCAAGCTTGACGGCGATGCCCGTGGCGGTGGCGCACTTTCGGTGCGTCAGGTGACCGGCAAGCCCATCAAGTTCGTGAGCATGGGCGAGAAGCCTGATTCGCTGGAGCCGTTCTATCCCGATCGCATGGCCAAGCGAATCTTGGGCATGGGCGATGTCGTAGGCATTATCGAGAAGGCCCAGGAGGCAGCCGATGCAGAGCAGCTCGAGGCTGCCGAGCGTATGCTGCGCGAGGGCTTTACCATGAACGATATGCTCGACCAGATGAAGGCCGTCAAGAAGATGGGCGGCATGAAGGGTATCCTGGGCATGCTCCCCGGCGGACAGCGTGCGCTCAACCAGATGGGCGGCAACCTGGATGAGGGCATCTTCGATAAGAACGAGGCCATCATCATGTCGATGACCAAGGAGGAGCGCCTGCGTCCCTCCATCATCAACGGTCAGCGTCGCGCGCGTATCGCCAAGGGCGCCGGCGTAACCCCCACCGAGGTCAACAGCCTTATGAAGCAGTGGGGCGAGATGAATAAGATGATGGGCCGCATGCGCACGATGGCCAATCAGGCACAGGCCGGCGGTAAAAAAGGCAAAAAGGGAAAGAAGGGCAAGAGGATGCGCATGCCCAATATCCCTGGCCTGGACGCTATGGGTCTGGGCGGCATGGGCGGCCTTGGCACGGGCGGTCCCAAGTCCGATATGGAGCTGCTGCGCCAGATGGAAGCGCAGATGCGTAATAAGAAATAGGGCTGTAATTCCAGCTTGATATGGCAAAGGCCACTCGGAAGCTACCGGGTGGCCTTTGTTGTTGGCTTTGATTGTTGGGCTGCGTTTAGCGTCGTGCCCTGAGCTCGCGCTGCCGTGCCGTTAGTGGCAGCCGCAGCCCTCGTGGCCCTCGTGCTCGTGATGGCCGTGACAGCTGCCGGCCTCGCCATGTTCGTGGGCGTGGTCGTGGTCATGGCCGTGGCAGCCGCACGTGGCCTCGCCGTTCTGTGCAAGCGTGCCGGCGATAAGGGCCTCGACGCAAGCGTCGCAGCTGCCCTGGGCACCTGCGTATACCGTGATGCCGGCTTGGGCAAGCGCGTTGATGGCGCCACCGCCGATACCGCCGCAGATGAGCGTGTCCACGCCGCCGTTGGCGAGCAGGCCCGCAAGGGCACCGTGGCCGGTGCCGCCGGTGCCCACGACCTGCTCGTTGAGCACCTTGCCGTCCTGAATGTCGTAGATCTTGAACTGCTCGCTGCGGCCAAAGTGCATAAAGATGTTGCCGTTGTCGTACGTGGTTGCCACCCTCATGGTGCCGACCTCCTTTGCTGGCCATGCGGCCGTTTTCGTGGTAATGGGGGAGTACGCGATATTGCCGCCCTCGATGACAATCGCCCGTCCGTTGACCAGCGCGTTTGCCACCTTGCGATGCGCGCGGCTGCAAATTGCCGCCACCGTGGCGCGGGCAATGCCCATGTGCTGGGCGACGGTCTCCTGATTGAGGCCCTCCAGGTCACACAGCCGCAGGACTTCGAGCTCGTCGACCGTCATATCGATGGCGTCTCCGCTGGCAAGGCCGTCGGGGGTAAAGCCGCGGTATTCGGGGATGATCCCAACACGGCGCAATTTTTCGCGTCTTCCTGCCATGCGCACTCCTTATCTGACATATGTCAATAATAGAATAACGCGTGTGCGCCACAGAGCAAGGCATTTTTGGCATATGTCAGAAAATGAGGGCTTATGTTAGGGCTGTGGGGCCGCGTGCGCCTGGGCTACAATGAATCTCGCTTGTAGGCGACTGACAGGAGGGTCAATGAGCAAGGCTGATCAACAGTTTGTAACCATGTGCCGCGATATTCTGGACCATGGCACCACCACCGAGGGCCAAAAGGTCCGCCCGGTGTGGGAGGATGGCGCCCCTGCCTATACCATTAAAAACTTTGGTGTCACGGCACGCTATGACCTGCGTGAGGAGTTTCCGGCGCTCACTCTGCGTCGTACAGCCCTCAAATCTGCCATGGATGAGATCCTATGGATCTATCAAAAGAAGTCCAATAACGTGCATGACCTCAACAGCCATATCTGGGATGAGTGGGCCGACGAGACCGGCTCCATCGGCAAGGCCTACGGGTATCAGATTGGGCAAAAGAGCCATTATCCCGAGGGTGACTTTGACCAGATGGATCGCGTGCTGTACGACCTTAAGCACACGCCGTACAGCCGCCGCATTATGACGAACACCTATGTGTTTAGCGACCTGTCCGAGATGCACCTGTATCCGTGCGCCTACAGCGTGACGTATAACGTGACGCAGCGCCCGCAGGACGACAAGCCGACGCTCAACATGATTCTCAACCAGCGCAGCCAGGATATTTTGGCCGCGAACAACTGGAATGTGTGCCAGTACGCCATTTTGCTCATGATGGTGGCGCAGTCGGTCGATATGATCGCTGGCGAGCTGCTGCACGTGATCGCCGATGCCCATATTTACGACCGTCATGTCGATATCGTCCGCGAGCTTATCGAGCGTCCGCAGTTTGCGGCTCCCAAGGTAACGCTCAACCCCGATGTGCATGATTTCTACGCGTTTACGACCGATGATCTGATTGTTGAGGGCTATGAGCATGGCCCGCAGGTCAAGAACATCCCCATTGCGGTGTAGGTGACACGCATGACGTGTAAGCTTTCTGCCATCGTCGCCGTGTGCGATGACTGGGGCATTGGCTGCGAGGGCGACATGGTCGTGTCCAACCGTGCCGACATGCGCCATTTTGTGGCGTGCACCAAAGGTTGCCCGGTCATTATGGGACGCAAGACGCTGCTGAGTTTTCCCGGCGGACGACCGCTCAAGAATCGCCGCAATATCGTGCTCACCCGCGACGAGAGCTTTGCTGCCGAGGGCGTTGACGTGGTGCATAGCATCGACGAAGCGCTCGCCGCGGTAGCCGATGAACCCGTTGCGTGGGTGATTGGCGGCGGCGAGGTATATCGACAGTTTTTGCCGTATTGCGTGGAGGCCGAGGTTACTCATGACCATTGCGTGCATGACGTGGATACGTACTTTCCCGATTTGGATGCCGATCCCGCGTGGGGGATTGCGCGGCGTTGCGGTGTTGCCACGATTGCCGCGGGCGAGGGTGACGAGGGTCTCGATTATGAGTTCGTGACGTATCGTCGCGTTGAGGCGTAAATCGTCTGGCGTGAACGGTATCATCGGGTTGTTTGAATGCATGGGGCGGCGCGTAGCGTCGCCTCGTTTGGTATAGATGTGCTGTAAAGAAGGGTGCGGGCTGGCTGCTATGACTGATGCCGTTGAGGTGCTGCGAATCGATTCGCTCGAGGACGAGCGGCTCGATGCTTACGTGCGACTGACCGAGCGCGAGCTGCGCTGCGTGCTGGAGCCGCAAAAGGGCATCTTTATCGCCGAGAGTGCCAAGGTCATCGAGCGTGCGGTTCGCGCCGGATACGAGCCGGTGAGCTTTCTTTTGGGCGAGCGCTGGCTCGACCAGATGATGCCGCTGTTTGAGCGCCTGGCGGTACGCGAAAGTGCGGGCCCAGTTCCCGTGTTCGTGGCCTCGATGGATCTTATGGAGCAGCTGACGGGCTTTAACGTGACGCGCGGTGCGCTCGCGGCATTCCGTCGTCCACGTCAGATTCCGGTAGCCGAGTTCTTGGGTGGCGTCGTCGAGGCGGCGGGGGAGCGCCCGGTGCGCGTGTGCGTGCTCGAGGGCATTGTCGACCACACCAACGTCGGCGCGATTTTCCGATCGGCGGCTGCGCTGAACGTCGATGGCATTTTGGTGAGCCCCACTTGCTGTGACCCGCTGTACCGTCGCTCGGCCCGCGTGAGCATGGGCACGGTGTTCCAGGTGCCCTGGACGCGCATTGGCAGCGAGGCGCGCGTATGGCCGCATGATGGGCTGGCGGCGCTGCACGATGCCGGCTTTTCGTGTGCCGCCATGGCGTTGACGGATGATTCGGTGTCGTTGGACGATCCCGCGCTGCAGGAGATTGACCGTCTGGCGATCTTTATGGGCACCGAGGGTGCTGGCTTGGGCGCCAAGACCATTGCAGGCTGCGACCGCGCCGTGCGTATTCCGATGGCGCATGGGGTCGATTCGCTCAACGTGGCCGCGGCAAGTGCTGTCGCCTTTTGGCAGCTGTGCCCGCATGTGAGTAACGAGTACCACTACCAGCCGGGGCTGTATCACTAGGCAGATATTCCGCACCGGGCTCTGATTCGGGGTGTATCGGTCGACGCCGGTCGGTGCTAAGCTGGTATTGCTTTTGGTCTTAAATTGCCGTTTTGTTGTTTGACGTACGCTGGCGGGGAGGGCGTGTGGCTAAGAAATCTACGGCTATCGATGTAACGCAGGGCGTCATTTGGCAACAGCTGCTGTCGCTGTGCGTCCCTATCTTCTTTAGCTCGTTTTTTCAGCAGGCATACACGCTTATCGGTACCTATATCGTCGGTCAGTTTGGCGGCAAGCTCGCGCTGGGTGGCATTCAGGCCACGATGGTGCTTACGGAGCTCTGCATTGGTTTTTGCGTCGGTGTGGGTGCCGGCTGCGCGGTCATTACGGGCCAGTTTTTTGGCCAGCACGATGACGAGCGCCTGAGCCGATCGGTCCATACGGCCATGACGCTCGCACTGGCGGGCGGCATTGTCATTTCCATTCTGGGCATGGTGTTTGTCGAGCCGATGCTTGTGTTGATGAATACGCCGCATGAGCTGCTGGCCGAGGGTGTGGCGTATGCCCGTTGCTACTTTGCCGCCATGTTTGCAGCGCTGCTGCTCAATATGGGGACGGCGCTGTTGCGCGCCGTGGGCGACACGCGTGGTCCGGCGGTTATTATTGCCTCCGGCTGCTTCGTCAATGTGGCGCTCGACATCCTCTTTGTCGCCATGCTGCACATGGAAGCGCTGGGCTGCGGCATCGCGGTGGCACTGACTATCTGCACCAATGCCACGATGATTGTGATCCGCATGATGCGCGCTCCGGGGGCGTGGCGGTTGTCGCTATCCAAGCTCGGTATCGATCGCGGCATTTGCAAGAGCATGCTTTCGTGCGGTTTGCCGCTGGGCGTTCAGTCTGCGGCGTATTCGATCTCCAACGTTTTGATTCAGGTGTCGGTCAACTCGTTTGGAGCCGATGTCACGACCGCTTGGGGTCTTTCCGGTCGCCTGGACGGCATTATCTGGATGGTGACCGAGGCGCTCGGCGTGTCGATCACCACGTTCTCGGCGCAGAACTTTGGTGCGCGCAACTACGATCGCATGCGAAAGGGATACCACACGTCGCTCGTGCTTTCATTTGTGCTTATCGGCGGCCTGTCTGCCGTGCTGCTAGTGTTCTCGGGCCCGCTTTCGCGTCTGTTTATCGACGATGCCGCGATTTCGGCCTACACCACGACGATTCTTCATTTCATCGCGCCGTTTTACGCGATTTTCTCGATTATCGAAAACGCGTCCGGCTCCATCCGCGGCGCCGGCGTGAGCTTCCAGCCTATGATGCTCACGATCTTCGGCACGGTCGTGCTCCGCGTGGCGTGGGTGTTCGCGATTATGCCGCTCGACCCCTCGCTCGAGCATCTGCTGCTGGTCTACCCCGTAACCTGGGTAATCACCGCCATGATGTTCACCGTCTACCATCACAGCGGCAACTGGCTCGGCCGCGCCACTGCCTAGCCATTGGGGACGTCCGCAATGGCTAGTATTCGATGCCTTTGCGGGCTAGGAGGCCTTCGTCGAAGTAGTGTTTGACGGGGCGCATTTCGGTTACCAGGTCGGCAAGGTCGGCGAGTGGCATCAGGCCGCGGCCGGTGAGCACGAGCTCTGTGGTGGTCGGTTTCATCGCGATCAGAGCTTCGACATCTTCGCGCGTCACAAAGCCCCGTCGCATGGCTTCTCCCAGTTCATCCAAGATCAGCACGTCGACCTGGCTAATCTGCTCGCGCGCCAGCTCCATGATCTGTGCGGCACAGGCTTCGGGCGTGTCGCGGTCGGCTTGTACAATGCGCAGACCCAATCGAGGTGCTGCGTCATGTTCGGCGCAGTGCAGCTTCTTGGCAAACTGAAGCATGAGCACGTTAAGTCCATAGCCCGTGGCGCGCAGCGCGAGCCCCAGCGCAGCCGTCGTCTTGCCCTTGCCGTCGCCCGTATAGATTTGAACCTTGCCAACTTCCAGTGATGCCATCTCTATCCTTTCGTGCCCGGCGTCGGTTTATCGCCGTCCGGGTTGGGTATTCTAGAAAACATTATCAACCCCAGTAGATGGAGTTCAAGCAGATGGAGATGGATGACAACAAGCGTAGACGGAATATGATCCTCTACGTGCTCATCGCCTTCGTCGTCTACCTCGTGCTCTCGACCGTTCTGTTCCCCAACATCGGTCACACGCAGCAGATTACGAAGACCGATTATTCGACGTTTGTCAAAGCGCTCGATAAGAAGAGCGTCGACAAGGTCGAGTACAACACGGACGATTACACGATTTATTACACCAAGAAGGGCGAGGACGAGAACATCGCCTACAAGACGACCGGCGTGCCGAATGACGCGGGCTTTACCGATCGCGTACTTGAATCTGGCGCCTCGCTTGAATCGGTCGTTCCCGATAAGAACTCGGGTCTGATGACCTACTACCTGCTCACCCTCATTCTTCCCATGGCGATTTTCTTCCTGATCGGCTGGTGGCTCAACCGCCGCATGAAGAAGGCCATGGGTGATGACGGTCCGTCGATGAACTTTGGCGGCGGTGGTTTTGGCGGCGGTGGACTGGGCAAGTCCGGCGCGCGCGTGATCGCCTCCAAGGATGTGGGCGTGACCTTTAAGGACGTCGCCGGCCAGGAAGAGGCCAAGGAGTCCCTCAAGGAGGTCGTCGACTTTCTGGAGAAGCCGCAGCGCTACGAGGAGATCGGCGCCAAGCTGCCGCGCGGTGCTCTTCTTGTCGGCCCTCCGGGTACGGGTAAGACCCTGCTTGCCAAGGCCGTTGCCGGCGAGGCGGGCGTTCCGTTCTTTAGTATTTCTGGTTCTGAGTTCGTCGAGATGTTCGTCGGCCGTGGCGCCGCCAAGGTGCGCGATCTGTTTAAGCAGGCCAAGGAAAAGGCTCCGTGCATCGTCTTTATCGATGAGATCGATACCATCGGCAAGAAGCGCGATGGCGGCGGCTTTAGTGGCAACGACGAGCGCGAGCAGACGCTCAACCAGCTGCTGACCGAGATGGACGGCTTCGATAACCACAAGGGTATTGTCGTTCTCGCCGCTACCAACCGACCCGACAGCCTTGACCCGGCCTTGTTGCGCCCCGGTCGTTTTGACCGCCGCATCCCCGTTGAGCTGCCCGACCTGGCCGGCCGTAAGAACATCCTCGAGCTGCATGCCAAGAGCGTGAAGACGCAGCCGCCGATTGACCTGACCGCGATTGCCCGCGCCACGCCCGGTGCCTCGGGCGCCGACTTGGCCAACATCATCAACGAGGGCGCTCTGCGTGCCGTCCGCGAGGGTCGCAAGCGCGCTACGCAGGACGACTTTGAGGAGTCGGTGGAGGTCGTCATCGCCGGTCAGCAGCGCAAGTCCACGGTGCTGTCCGACCACGAGAAACAGGTCGTTTCTTACCACGAGATCGGCCATGCCATCGTTGCCGCCCGCCAGAAGGGCTCTGCGCCGGTTACCAAGATCACCATCGTGCCGCGCACGAGCGGTGCTCTGGGCTACACCATGCAGGTCGAGGAGGATGAGCGCTTCCTGACCACGCGCCAGGAGGTCCTGGACAAGCTCGCCGTCTATTGCGGTGGCCGTGCTGCCGAGGAGCTCATCTTTGGTGAGATGACGACCGGTGCGGCCAACGACATCGAGCAGGCCACCAAGCTCGCCCGTAACATGGTGACGCGCTTTGGTATGTCCGATGAGTTTGGCATGATGGCGCTCGGTACCGTACAGAATGCGTATCTCAACCAGGACACGTCGCTTACCTGCGCTCCCGGTACGGCCGAGCGCGTGGACGCGATTGTCGCCAAACTGATTGAGGATGCGCACGATCGTGCCCTGCAGATCCTCAAGGAGAACAAGTTTAAGCTCCACGAGCTGGCTCGTTATCTGTACAAGAAGGAGACGATCACGGGCGAGGAGTTTATGAATCTCCTCACGCGCGAGAATCCGCTGATGCCAAAGCAGCAGTAACGTTGCGTTCGAGACAGTAAATATCGACGCCCCATTTGAGTGCCTATCTCAAATGGGGCGTTCTGCTTGAGAGGGATGCAAATGAAGATCGTGGTGAGCGCCTGCTTGATGGGCGAGAGCTGCAAGTACAACGGACTCGATAATTACCATCGTGAGCTGGTTGAGGCTTGCGAGCGCACGGGGACCGAGGTGCTACTGGTGTGCCCCGAGGTCTTTGGCGGCCTTCCCACGCCGCGCAAGCCATCCGAGATTGCGAACGGCGAGGTCCGCACCTGCGAGGGCGTCTCGGTCGATCGCGAGTTTCGTCTGGGCGCCCAACGTGCGCTCGATATGTGCGAGCAGGCGGGCGGGCCGTCCGAAATCGCTGCGTGCGTCTTGCAGGACCGTAGTCCCTCGTGCGGTGCGGGTCGCATCTACGACGGAACGTTCAGCGGCAAACTCACATCGGGCAACGGTGTCTTCGTCGACCTGCTTCTGCGCCACGGGTACCGTGTGATCCCCGCAAGCGAGTTCGACCCCAGCATACTGGAACATTGTCCACAGCACTCGAACCCAACACTTCCTCACGTGTGACCGTTTTGGCATCATCCGTGAAGTTGATATTGAGTACGACCCGGTTATCAAAGACGTAGACCGAGTTGACAGGCGCCGTACCCAGACAGTCCCTCCCCGCAGCCCTCGCGCAGGAACGCGCACACGCCCTTCCCGTCTCTTGCGCCCCTCCCGGAACTGTCCACATCAGTGTAGACAATCCAGTCCGCCAAGGGCTGCAGCCCGGACAACGCGGCGATGGGGGGTTTCTTCGGCCTGCTCAAGAAGGAGTTCTGGCGCGGCAGGGACTGGCCGGACTGGACCCCCGCCCGCTTCATCGAGGAGCTCGGGGGCTGGATCGGTCGATACAATATGGAGAGGCACAGCGACGCGCTCGGTGGCCGCACGCCGGCCGAGTTCCGCTCCGCGCTGGGAAGGGCCGCGTAACGGTCCAAGAAATCGTCCGCAGTCCCCATTCTTGCCCCTTTGGGACAGCTTTTTGTTGGGGCTTGCCCGCCCTAAACCCTTCTAGGAACGAGTACAGCAAACTGGAATTTTCAAACTAATCTTTGCAAATTACCTTTGAACCTTCACCATCAATTACAATTCCCTGACGATTGTTAATTGGGCATAGATTCAAATCTGAAAACTCAGTCATTATTTTCTCGGTAACTTTCTTAAATGGCACTGTAAGAAAATGCGGAAGAACATAGAAATCAATCAAATTAAGCCCTGCATCATCTTCTTGTGAGTAGTCCTCCGGCTTTTCATCCATTTGCTCGATATATTGGATGCTTGGAGCGCATATAATCGCACCTGCCGATTCACCAATCATCAGTTTTCCCTTTGCCAATTCTTTCTTCAGCAGCTCATCCGTTCCCGTTTTACGGAGCTGGTCTATAAGGAAAAAAGAATTTCCGCCGGTAAAATATATCACATCCGCATCTTCAAAAACAGACTGTATCGTTGAATAAGCCTCCGTTGAAATATCAATTTCAGTTACGATTGCTCCCAACTTTTTGAATAATTTTCGAGCCGAGCCGACATAACCGGTGTAGCCTTCACGCAGCGAAGCTGTTGGAATAAATGCGACTTTTTTATTTTCAATTTCTTCCTTTATCAGACTTCCTACACTTGAAAAGTGAGAACATAAAAACAGTTTCATCAATATTCTCCTTTATATATAAATTCTTATTTGTTGAACTAAGCCGTGTATACCATACTCTCCAATGAAAGAACGCCCTGATATAGCGAAATTTTGCCGTTTTGCTGTGTGCGTGCGTACACACTCCACAGGAATTCTAAGGGGCCTGCCCCCTTAGCACACGGACTTTGGAACAAAGTCTAGTGTGTTACGCCTTGCCAGAGGTGTACAGGCTCCCGGTATGCACGTACGAAGCAATTGCCATCAATGCGCCATATAAGTGGCGATCAAGTTCGCATAAAGCGACCTTGATCCCGCAAAACAAAAGGCAGGATACCATCACCACGATGATGCCCTGCCTCTGTTCGTTCCTGTTTACCGTTCCGAGTATTCCTTCCGCAGAATTTCCGATAAACAAAAAACGTACCCGAACCCTTTCTCGTAAAGAATCGGGTTCGAGTACGAACTGAATGCTGGAGTAATAAAAACCACCACAAAGGTGCCTGTCCCCTTTGTGGTGGTTTTGGCCTAGAACTAGAGCGTGTGGCCGTAGGCGTTGGCCGTCTTGATGGCAGCGGCGAATTTTTCGTCCGTGAAGGGCTCGGGGTTTCCCTGCTTCCACTCGTTGGTGGCGTGCGCGTACTCGCACAGGGCCGGGATGTCGGCCTCGGAAAGCCCGACCTGCTCCAGCGTCACGGGCAGGCCCATCTGCTTGTTGAAGGCGGCGTAGCGCTCAAGGTTCTCGGTATCGCCCGTATAGGCAAACAGCACCAGCACGCCCAGGCTCACGACCTCGCCGTGCAAGTAGGTGCCCTCACGCGGAATGCTGCAGGTGGCGTTGTAGAACGCGTGTGCCACGCTCGAGTTGTAGTAGTAATCGTTTTGGTTGGTCAGGTTCGAGACATAGCCCGTGTTGACCACGATATCGAGCGCGATCTGCTTGACGGCCTCGCTCGACAGGTCCTGGCGCACGTCCTCAAGACCCTGGACGCCATAGGTAAACAGCGGCTCGGAGCAGGTGTGGGCGAGTGCCAGGCCAAGGCCTGCTGTGTGCTCCAAATTACCGGCGCTCGTGGCGTACTCGACCTCGGGCTGCTTAGACAGGGCATCGCCCACGCCGGCCCAGAAGTACTCCGCCGGTGCCTCGGCGATGATCTTGGGGTTGATGAAGATGTGCGCTGGGCGGTTGGGGTACGAATAGCCCTCGAGCGAGCCGTCGTCGTTGTAGACGACGGCAATGGCGGTCGCGGCCGAGCAGTTGGAGCAGATCGTCGGCACCGTAAAGACGATCTTCTTGAGCTCGATGGCCGCCGTCTTGACGGTGTCGAGTGCCTTGCCGCCGCCGCAGGCAATGAGCACGTCGGCTTCCTGGCAGGCGGGGGAGTTTACGACTTTGGCGATATTGGCGCGTGTGCTGTTGGTACCGTAGATGCGCGTCTCCAGAATCTCAACGTCGGTACCTTCCAGCGCAGCTTCGATACCGGGAAGTGCTGCGGCCAGTGCCCGCTTGCCACCGATGATCGCGACCTTTGTCGCTCCGTACTCGGCCAGCGCGCCGGGCAGCTCGTCAAAGCAGTCCTCGCCGACGGTATAGTCGCTCATTCCAATTGTGCGCATAGGTACCTTCTTTCGTGAGATAGAGTGCTTTCAGGTATTTTGCTCCTGTAGATGGTTCACAACTGCGAGAAATTTCGAACGTATAAAACCAGTGTTGAGGGTTTTTCGCCGGCGCGGAACGTGCTAGCATACTCCGCATAAGCGTTGATGGGGACGAGTAGCCGGCCATCCGCATGCTACAGAGAGCGGGGAGTGCTGAGAACCCGCGCATGCGACCGATGAAAATCACCCCGGAGCTGCGGTCCCAACGGACGAGCCGCATAGGCACGTCTTAGTAGACATCGCCGAGATGGTCGTCGATACAGGCCAGCCGAGTAACGGATGCGAGCGCGCTATCACGCGGGCGAGGGCATCTAAGCTGGGTGGTTAAGCGAAGAGCTTTTGCGGGCTTACAGCCCGTTTTATGGCGCTTCGTCCCAGCTTGTAGGGACGGGCGCTTTTTTGGTGCCCAGAGGGCGTACGCGCCCATGACAAGAAAGGGGTACCGTGGCAAACGAGTACAAGCAGACGATGAATCTGCCCAAGACCGGTTTTCCCATGCGTGCCGGTCTTTCCAAGTCCGAGCCCAAGCGGCTCAAGGACTGGCAGGACAACAAGGTCTACGAGCAGGTTCTGAAGAAGAACGAGGGTCACAAGAAGTTCGTGCTGCACGACGGCCCTCCGTACGCCAACGGTCCGATCCACATCGGCCACGCCATGAACAAGATCTCCAAGGACATGATTAACCGCTACTGGATGATGCAGGGCTATGTGGTCCCTTATGTCCCCGGTTGGGACTGCCATGGTCAGCCGATTGAGCACAAGGTCGAGGAGAAGCTCGGCACCGAGAAGTTCAATCAGACCCCCACGGCCAAGATCCGTGAGCTCTGCAACGAGTTCGCCGTCGAGAACATCGAGCTGCAGAAGGCCGGCTTCCGTCGTCTGGGCGTGCTCGGCGACTGGGACAACCCCTACCTGACGCTCTATCACCAGCATGACGCTGCCGACATCGAGGTCTTCAAGGCCATGTTCGATAAGGGCATGATCTATCGTGGCCACAAGCCGGTTCACTGGTGCAAGCACTGCCACACCGCGCTGGCCGAGGCCGAGATCGAGTACTCTGACGAGACGAGCCCCTCCATCTTCGTCCGCTTCGAGATGACCTCCAAGCCCGCCGGTCTCGAGAAATTCGACGGCCCGGTCGACTTCATCATCTGGACGACCACGCCGTGGACCATCCCCTCCGACCAGGCAGTTTCCCTCAAGCCCGGCGCCGCCTATGTCGCCGTTGAGCACGAAGGTCGTGCCGAGGTCATGCTCGAGGACCTGGCTCCCAAGTGCTGCGAGGAGTTTGGCTGGGAGTACACCCCGGTCATGGTCGACGGCAAGCCCTACGTGGTTCCCGCCGAGACCTTCCACCACATCCACTACAAGCAGCCGATCTTTGACGGCGTCGAGGGCGTGGCGCTGCTGGCCGATTACGTCGGCGTCGACGACGGTACCGGTATCGTCCACAACTCGCCCGGCCATGGCGTCGACGACTACTTTGCCTGCCTCAAGGAGGGCATCACCGACATCTGCATGCCGGTCGATGACGACGGCAAGTTCTACACCGGTGAGGAGTTTGGTACCGGCGGCCCCTTCAGCGGTATGGATACCGATGAGGCCAACCCGCACATTATCGAGTTCCTGCGCGAGCGCGGCACCCTGGTTCTCGAGAAGAAGATCACGCACAGCTATCCGCACTGCTGGCGCTGCAAGCACCCGGTGCTCTTCCGTGCTACCGACCAGTGGTTTGTCTCGATGGACAAGACCGGTTTGCGCGAGCAGGCTGGCAAAGAGGTCCGCGAGAACGTCAAGTGGTATCCGGCCCATGCCGCCAACCGCATTGGTGCCATGGTCGAGCAGCGTCCCGACTGGTGCATTAGCCGCCAGCGCAACTGGGGCGTGCCAATCCCCAGCTACACCTGCGCCGACTGCGGCGAGAAGGTCATGAACGACGCCACGCTCGACGCCGTCATCAAGCTCTTCCACGAGAAGGGCTCCGACGCCTGGTTCACCGACGCTCCCGAGAGCTACCTGGGCGAGGCCTGCGTCTGCCCCAAGTGCGGTGGCCATCACCTCAAGGCCGATAAGGACATTCTTGACGTGTGGTGGGACTCCGGCGTCTCCTGGAAGGCTGTCTGCGAGTATCGCCCCGAGCTTGAGTACCCGGCGGACGTGTATCTCGAGGGCTCCGACCAGCACCGCGGTTGGTTCCAGAGCTCACTGCTTACCTCGGTGGGTGCCAACGGCCACGCTCCGTACAAGGCGGTCGTCTCGCAGGGCTTCACGCTCGACGGCCAGGGCCGCAAGATGTCCAAGTCGCTCGGTAACGTCATCGACCCCAACAAGGTCTGTGACGAGATGGGTGCCGACATCATCCGCCTGTGGGTTGCCTCGGTCGACACCAGCTCCGACGTTTCCATCGACCACGAGATCCTCGCTCGTACGTCCGATGCCTACCGTCGTTTCCGCAACACGCTGCGCTTCCTGCTCTCCGAGCTCGAGGGTCAGTTTGAGCCCGAGACCGACGGCGTCGCCTTTGCCGACCTGTTGCCGCTCGACAAGCTCATGGTTGCCCGTCTGACCCAGGTTCAGGCCGAGGTTGACGATGCTTACTCTTGCTACGAGTTCCCGCGTGCCTACCGCGCGCTCTACGACTTTGTGGTTACCGAGCTCTCCAACGTGTATCTCGACGCCCTGAAGGACCGCCTGTACTGCGAGAAGCCCGGCTCGCTCGAGCGCCGCAGCGCCCAGACCGTGCTTGCCGAGCTCTTCTCGATGCTCATGCGCGACCTGCAGCCGATCCTGTCCTACACGGTCGACGAGGCCATGGCCTATGCGCCTGCCGGCTGCGTCGATCACCAGAAGTACGCTGCGCTGCTTGATTGGTATAAGTCGCCCATTACGGTCGACGAGGCCAATGAGTTCGAGGGCGTGCTCGAGGCTTCACTCGAGCTCCGTAGCGTCGTGACCAAGGCCCTTGAGGATGCCCGCTCCGCCGGCACCTTCACCAAGAGCCAGCAGGTCCGCGTCAAGGCGGTCGTCCCCGCCGAGATGTACGCGCTGCTGACCGGCGACAAGGCGGTCGACCTGGCCGAGTTCTACATCGTCTCCGATGTTGAGCTGACCCAGGGCGAGGAGCTCTCCGTTGCCATCGAGGCTGCCGAGGGCGAGTGCTGCGACCGTTGCTGGAACTACCGCACCACCGTCGGCGAGTACAACGGCCACGCTCATATCTGCAAGCGCTGCGCTGACGCCTTGTAGTTACGCGGTTTTACCAAACCGCGTAACTAGTTGACGCTGCAAACCCGCCAGAGCGGCAATCTGCCTTTCAACTTCGGCGGCATGACCAAAAGGTCTATGCCGCCTTGCTTCAAGGCACCTTGCTCGCTCTGGCGGGTTTTCGCTCATATGACCCAATCCGCTGTCAAGAGCCACAATGGCCCCGCCGACCGCTTGCAATCGGTCGGCGGGGCCTGCCGTTAACCCGTCCCGGTCCGCCCCCGGCATGTCATCGACGCCTTCGGCTCAGTCTCATATCCGCGGATACCGCTCTGGCGGCCCGCAATCCTCTCCTTCGGCGGGGGTTCCCCAAGTCTGTCGAGGCGCATGCGGAGGGCTCCGCGCGCACAGCGAAATAGGGGGTATCCCCGAAGGCCGCCCGGCTCGCCGGGACGGGGGCTATGTCTATTCCGCGCCCTCCCGGCACATCATGCCGAGGGCCCAAAGCCACCTCACGAGCTCGGCCGCGGTGGCCGCGTTGGCCTTCGCCGCGGGCATGCCGCGGGCGAGCATCTCCTCGCGCCGCCGCAGGAGCCGCTCGGACCCCTTCCTCCCGTGCATCCTTATCTCGAGGGGCACGCCCGTGTCCCTTGGCATGAGCTTCGGCTGGTGCCGTGCCGCGGCGTAGCACCATGAACCCTCAACGGCCAGCTTCCTCACGAGCGCGTTGCCCGCACCGCTGATGCCTCCGAGCCGCACGGAGTCGCCACTCGACCTCTGACTCGGCGCGAGGCCGAAATAGGCCGTGACCTGCCTTCCGGAACGGAACCTCGTGAAGTCGCCGACCTCGGCCGAGAAGGCTGCGGCCAGCGCGAAGGCGCAGCCCTTGATCGACTGGAGGGCGGCCACCTCCGCGGCGATCGGGCTGGCATCCACGGCGGCCCTGTACTCGGAGAGCAGGTCCGCCCGGGCCTCCGCCGCGGCCTCGACCTCGTTCCTCAGGGCGGCGAGCGTCCGAACCCCGCCATCGTCCTCCGGCCTGACCTTGTCGAGCCACCTCAGGAAGTCGTAGGTCCAGTACTTCCTCGGGTTGCCGGCGGGCGTGGTGCCGCCGTAGACGAACCCCCGCTTTGCGAGGAAGGCGAGCAGCCGCTGCTTGGCGGTCGCCAGGCGCGCGGTCGCCCCGTCGTAGGCGCCGGCGAGGTCCCTGATGCCTTCGACCTCGGGGGAGGGGACCCATATGGGGGAGATGTCGTGGGCGAGTATCGCCTTGGCCATCCTGGCGGCGTCGTTCCTGTCGTTCTTGGAGGCCGAGTCGGCGGCCGACCTGGGGATCTTCGAGACCGCGGCGACGACGCACTCGACGCCGAGCCCGGCGAGCTCCCTTTGCGGGGCGAAGCCGAGGTAGCCGCTCTCGTAGGCCGCGAGCGACGGCCCGGGGAACCCATCCATCCACCCGGCGATCTCGCCCCAGGGGTTGCCGGGGAACCTCCTCGCCACGGCCTCGCCGGTGTCCGCGTCGAGGGCGCAGACGGTGGTCGACCTCAGGTGGACGTCCATCCCGAACGCGGTAGAATACTTTGGCATGGGAGCCTCCCAACCTCGTTGCGGCGCGGCTGCGCCTATGGCACTTCAACATCATTGTCGCAGCCCCGACCCGCGGTCACGAGCGGGGGCTCCTATCTTTTTAGTGCCCTCGGATTGGGTCATAGTGTCTGTCGTTGCCAAAACATCGACGTTGTGGCAGATGCCAACGACTACTCCCTTTAT
>CATXJW010000026.1 GCA_958370325.1 uncultured Collinsella sp.
CAATCAAACCCGGAGATATCTCGTTCTCCCCGAAATAGCTTTAGGGCTAGCGTCGCGCGTTCACCGCCGGAGGTAGAGCACCGGATGGACGAGGGGGCTTCGCCGCCTACCGAATCCAACCGAACTCCGAATGCCGGCGGCCCAGAGCGCGGCAGTCAGAGCATGTGGGCTAAGCTGTGTGCTCGAGAGGGAAACAGCCCGGACCGCCCGCTAAGGTCCCCAAGTTCCAGCCGAGTGGCAAAGGATGTGCGTCCGCCCAGACAACCAGGATGTTGGCTTAGAAGCAGCCATCCATTCAAAGAGTGCGTAACAGCTCACTGGTCGAGTGGACATGCGCCGACAATACACGGGGCTAAGCTGGACACCGAAGCGGCGGGATTTTATCTATATAGAATCGGTAGGGGAGCTTCCCATGGGCGGTGAAGCCGCCGGGCGACCGGCGGTGGAGCGCATGGGAGTGAGAATGCTGGCATGAGTAGCGAGAGACGAGAGAGTAACTCGTCCGCCGTGAACCCGAGGTTTCCTGGGCAAGGCTAATCCTCCCAGGGTCAGTCGGGGGCTAAGGCGAGGCCGGGAGGCGTAGCCGACGCGCAGCAGGCAGACATTCCTGCACCGCGCACGCGGCGCTACGACCGACGGGGCGACGGATGGGGGTGGCTCGGCGGGGTTCTGGACGTCCCCGTGATGGAGCGCGGCCCGCGGACCAGGGAAATCCGGTCCGCACGAGGGCGAGGCTCCGGACGAAGCGATCAAGCGAAGCGAGTGAGCCCGAGGTCCCTAGAAAAACCCCTAGGCAGGCGCGTGCGCGCCCGTACCGCAAACCGACACAGGTGGGTGGGTAGAACATACCGAGGCGATCGGGTCAACCATGGTCAAGGAACTCGGCACAATGGCCCCGTAACTTCGGGAGAAGGGGTGCCCGCGCGTACGTGAACGGACTTGCTCCGGGAGCGGAGGCGGGCCGCAGTGGAGAGGCCCAAGCGACTGTTTACCAAAAACACAGGACTCTGCAGAAGCCGCAAGGCGACGTATAGGGTCTGACGCCTGCCCGGTGCCGGAAGGTCACGCGGAGGAGTTAGCCGCAAGGCGAAGCCCCGAAGCCAAGCCCCGGTAAACGGCGGCCGTAACTATAACGGTCCTAAGGTAGCGAAATTCCTTGTCGGGTAAGTTCCGACCTGCACGAAAGGCGCAACGACTTGGGCGCTGTCTCGACCATGGACCCGGTGAAATTGCACTGGTCGTGAAGATGCGACTTACCCGCGGAAGGACGGAAAGACCCCGTGAACCTTCACTGCAGCTTGGCATTGGCCGCTGGTCCCGCGTGTAGAGGATAGGCAGGAGGCACAGATCCGGAGGCGCCAGCCCCCGGGGAGCCGCCCTTGGAATACTGCCCTCGCGCGACCGGCGTCCTAACCCGAGGCCGTCAACCGGCTCGGGGACCGTGCCAGGCGGGCAGTTTGACTGGGGCGGTCGCCTCCTAAAGGGTAACGGAGGCGCGCGAAGGTCCGCTCGGGACGGTCGGCAACCGTCCTTTTGAATGCAAGAGTACAAGCGGGCTTGACTGCGAGGCCCACAAGCCGAGCAGGTGCGAAAGCAGGCTCTAGTGATCCGGCGGCCCCGAGTGGGTGGGCCGTCGCTCAACGGATAAAAGGTACTCCGGGGATAACAGGCTGATCTTGCCCAAGAGTCCACATCGACGGCAAGGTTTGGCACCTCGATGTCGGCTCATCGCATCCTGGGGCTGGAGCAGGTCCCAAGGGTACGGCTGTTCGCCGTTTAAAGCGGTACGCGAGCTGGGTTCAGAACGTCGTGAGACAGTTCGGTCCCTATCCTCCGTGGGCGCAGGAGAATCGATGGAGGCTGCCCCCAGTACGAGAGGACCGGGGTGGACGCACCTCCGGTGAACCGGTTGTCGACCAACGGCACGGCCGGGTAGCCGCGTGCGGCGCGGATAACCGCTGAAGGCATCTAAGCGGGAAGCCGTTCCAGGGATTAGTTCTCCTTCCGGTAAGGGCCCAGGTAGACTACCTGGTCGATAGACGGCAGGTGCAAGGCTGGCGACAGCCTCAGCCGAGCCGCACTAATCGCCCGAGCTCTTCCGGAACCGCACCTCGCGGCCCGCGGGACTGAGCGCTCATGCGCGCGGTCCGGGCACGAGGATGCCCCCGAGTCAGACCTTTCCTATGCGCCATGCGGCCCCCAGGGCACGTAGATGAGACCCAGGACACCGTAACGGTGGGCGCCGCCCACCGGTCAGCGGCCAGAGCATGGGGGGCACGCCCGGTCCCGTTCCGAACCCGGAAGCTAAGCCCCATCGCGCCGAGAGTACTGCGGGGTCAGCCCGTGGGAGGCCAGGGCGCCGCTGACCGGTGGACGGCACCGAGCCGTCATCGAAACTGTAGAAGGGGGAGGCCTCGCGGCCTCCCCCTTTTTTGCGCTTTATAGAGAGCTGTAATACAAGAACTCGCCTTCTTTTAGCTTGTCTTACTGTTTGGCTGTATTTTGAGTCCTTCTTTTGTATTTGCGCGATAATAACTCCCATTGGCGTTAGGGAGGACTTGATGTTTACCGTTTTTGTCTTGGGCAATATTGCTTCGGGTAAGTCGACTGCCTGCCGCTATCTCGAATCTCATGGCGCCATGCTTATCGATCTGGACGAGCTTGCCAAATCGCTGTATGTGCCAGGCTCCGATATCGTCAATGCCCTCGCGGAAGAATTTGGCTGGGATATTTTGGACGAGGAGGGCGGCGTTCGCCGTAACATCCTCGCTTCTCGAGCTTTTGTTTCTCCTGATGCGGTCGCGAGGCTCAATAGCATTGTGCACCCCGTTCTCATTGAGCAGCTGTCACTGAGGATTCTTGATCCGGTTTGCTGCACGGTTTCGTCCCCCCGTTATCCCTTTGCGGTTGTCGAGGTTTCTGCCCCGACTGGTTTTGAGGATGCTTTTGGCCTGGCTGATGAAATTCTGGTTATCAGCGCTCCTTTAGCAGTTCGTCGCGGGCGTGCTATTCATCGTGGTATGGAGCCCTCTGATTTTGATGCGCGTTCTGCATGCCAACCTGATGAGGCTTCGCTTTGCAATCTCGCTACGACGGTAATCGATAATGCGGCGGGCGACAACTCGCTCTTTGAACAACTGGATGCATGGCTTGTGCGCCATGGCTTCGGGGATGTAGTGGATAAGGAGGAGGCCGATGCCTAGGACACGTTTCTTTACGTGGTATCGCGTGGCGCCACTTGCCGTTGTGTTCGTCTTTGGCCTTATTTCGCTCGTCTACTCGTATGCTCCTGCTGTTTTCTTTAAGCCGCTGTATCCGATTGACTACGAGGCATATGTAAAGCAATCCAGTATTTCGCATAATCTGGATCCGTATCTGGTGTGCGCTGTCATTAAGTCTGAATCGAATTGGGATCCCAAGGCCGAATCGAATCAGGGTGCTCAGGGATTGATGCAGCTGATGCCCGTGACTGCTCAGGATATGATCGCCAAGGGCCTTGTCGACGGTGACGAGTATTCGGCCGACAACCTTAACGATCCGGCTACGAATATCGAGTTTGGCTGTGCGTATCTTTCGTATCTTCTAGCGTATTTTAACGGGTCGACTGACAGTGCCATTGCCGCCTATAACGCCGGTATGGGCAATGTCGACGGATGGGCGCAGCAGAACACGTCACTCCATAATGCGATTACCTTCCCTGAAACTCAGGCTTATCTGATTCGTGTCAATAATGCCTGGGTTCGCTATAAGACCCTCTATCCCGATCGGTTCGTATAGGACTATGCCTGCCGCCTGCGTATACTGCAGATATATGAGTTAGGAGTATCCATGGCGGAATTTGAAGTTGAGCGTGTTGGAGGAGAGCTCAAACGTTTTGGCGTTGAGGGCTCTGAGGTGCCATTTAAGGTTGTATCTCCTTATGAGCCTGCAGGTTCTCAGCCTAAGGCCATTGAGTCGCTTGTGCAGGGTGTGAGGGACGGAGATCGCTATCAGGTTTTGCTGGGCGTGACTGGTTCGGGCAAGACCTTCACGATGGCTAAGACTATTGAGGCCCTGGGGAAGCCGACGCTGGTCATGGCTCCCAATAAAACGCTCGCCGCTCAGCTTGCGAGCGAGCTCAAAGAGTTCTTTCCCAACAATGCTGTGGTCTACTTTGTCTCGTACTACGACTACTATCAGCCCGAGGCGTATGTGCCGCAAAGCGATACATATATCGAGAAAGACTCCTCGATTAACGAAGAGGTCGAGATGCTGCGCCATCAGGCGACCGCGTCACTGCTCTCTCGACGCGATGTGATCGTTGTCGCATCGGTCTCGTGTATCTATGGCATTGGCTCTCCTGAGGACTATGCGGGTCTGGCTCCAAACGTCGACAAGAAGGTGCCGCTCGAGCGCGATGACTTTATCCATGCACTTATCGACATTCAATATGATCGCAATGACTATGACCTGGCACGCGGTACATTCCGCGTGCGCGGCGATGTTGTCGACGTGTATCCGCCTTATGCCGAGCATCCGTTGCGGTTTGAGTTCTTTGGCGACGAGGTCGAGCTGATTGCCGAGATCGATGAGGTCACCGGAGAGATGCTTCGTGAGTACGAGGCCATCCCCGTATGGCCGGCATCGCACTACGTGACCGAGAAGCCGAAGGTCAAGGCGGCTCTGAAATCGATCAGCGAAGAGTGCGAGAAGCGCGTGGCGGAGCTCAAGGCGACCGACAAGTTGCTCGAGGCGCAGCGTCTGCAGCAGCGCACCGATTATGATCTTGAGATGCTCGAGACGATGGGCTTTTGCAACGGCATCGAGAACTACTCGCGTCATCTGGACGGTCGCAAGCCGGGTGAGCCGCCGTTTACCCTGATCGATTACTTTCCTAAGGACATGCTCTGTATCATCGACGAGAGCCATGTGACGGTGCCGCAGATCCGCGGCATGCATGAAGGCGACCGCTCGCGTAAGGTAACGCTGGTGGAACACGGTTTTCGCCTGCCCTCGGCACTCGATAATCGCCCGCTTCGTTTCGATGAGTTTGAGGCAAGGATACCCCAGTTTATCTATGTTTCGGCCACGCCGGGCGACTACGAGCTGCGGGTGAGCCAAAACGACGTGGAGCAGATTATTCGTCCGACCGGTCTGCTCGACCCCAAGATCGATGTGCGTCCGGTTCGTGGGCAGATTGACGATCTTGAGGACGAGATTCGCGAGCGCGTTGCCCGCAAGGAGCGCGTGCTGGTGACCACGCTCACCAAGCGCATGGCCGAGGACCTGACCGACCATCTGCTTGATGCCGGCATTAAGGTCAATTACATGCACTCCGATACAGCGACGATGGACCGTGTCGAGATCCTGCGAACGCTGCGCGAGGGCAAGATCGATGTTCTCGTTGGCATCAACCTGCTTCGCGAGGGCCTAGACCTTCCCGAGGTCTCACTGGTGGCAATTCTCGATGCCGATAAGGAAGGCTTCTTGCGCAACCGCCGTTCGCTGATTCAGACGATTGGCCGCGCGGCCCGTAACGCCGATGGCGAAGTCATCATGTATGCGGACGTTGTGACCGATTCGATGAAAGAGGCCATCGAGGAGACGCAGCGCCGTCGCGAGATTCAGATGGCATATAACGAAGAGCATGGCATTGTGCCCAAGACGGTGCGCAAGGCCATCAACGACATCTCAAGTTTTATTGCCGAGGCCGAAAAAACCGTGGGTTCCAAGGGGCGCTCGAAGGGCGATTCTCTTGGCCATGGCGCATTCTATACGCCCGATGAGTCGGGCGAGGGTGGCGTGCCGGAAACGGTGGCGTCCGAGCAGACACTTGCGGAGCAGTTGGAAGAACTGCCGCATGACGAGCTTGTGCGGATCGTCGAAACCATGGAAGAGGATATGCGTAACGCTTCTGCCGCCATGGACTTTGAGGAGGCGGCGCGCCTGCGCGATGCCGTCGTTCAGATTCGGGCGATGCTCGAGGGTGCGTCTGAGGACGAGACGATTGAGCGCTTACGTTCGCAGGCCCGCAAGGGTTCCACGTTCGCATCGGGCAGAAAACGCCAGGGTGCACGGTTTAAGAAATAGTGAACAGGCCCCGAGTTCCCTGCGGAGCTCGGGGCATGCGTCTTTTGCGCGCTGGAATTCGTGCGTTAGAGGTCTGCGATCAGGGCTTCGGCACAACGAATGCCGTCGGTGGCGGCGCTCATGATGCCGCCGGCATATCCAGCTCCCTCACCGCAAGGGTAGAGGCCCGGGGTCGACACGGCATGGCATGTTCGGTCTCGGGTGACGGTGACCGGTGAGCTCGAGCGAGTCTCCACGCCGGTAAGAACAGCATCGGAGCGGTCGTAGCCTCGTAGCTTTTTTCCGAGTAGGGGAAGTCCTAGGCGGAGCGACTCGACGATATGCTGCGGCAGGGCTTCGTCAATTGCCGTCCAGGTCACACCGAGCGGATAGGTGGGCTTTACCTTTCCGGGTGCCTTGCTGGCGCGCCCGGCGAGGAAATCTCCGACGAGCTGTGCCGGTGCGCTCCAGTTGGAACCGCCCAGGCGATAGGCGGCCGCCTCGCAGGCACGCTGGAGCTCGATGCCGGCGAGCGGGTCATCGTTGGGAAGGTCCTCGGGTGTGACGTTAACGAGCAGGGCGGCATTTGCGTTGCGTCCGTCGCGGGCATTGAGGCTGGCGCCGTTGACGCACAGGTGGCCCTGCTCGGAAGAGGCGGCGACAACCTGCCCGCCGGGGCACATGCAAAACGAGAACACGCTGCGGCCGTTGGGAAGATGGGCGACGAGCTTGTAAGGGGCTGCTCCGAGGGCAGGATGTCCTGCCGAGGCTCCATATTGGGCTCGGTCGATGTCGCGCTGCGGATGCTCGATGCGAACGCCCATGGCAAAGGTCTTTTGTGCGAGGGCCACGTTGTGGTCCTTAAGGAGCTTAAAAATATCGCGAGCAGAATGCCCGCAGGCGAGGATGAGGTGCTTTGTCTCGATTGGCTCGTAAGCGGCGTCTTGGGACGATTGGACATCAATACCGGTGATGGCGCCAGACGCGTCGATGCGAATGTCGACGAGCTTCGTTCGATAACGGACGACACCTCCGAGCTGCTCGATGCGCTGGGATATAGCGGTGACAACCGTGGGAAGGATGTCGGAGCCAATGTGCGGCTTGGCATCCCACAGAATATCGCGGGGCGCACCCGCCTCGACGAAGGTTTCGAGGATAAGGCGATGGGCGGGATTTTTGGTTCCCGTATTGAGCTTGCCGTCCGAGAAAGTCCCCGCGCCGCCCAGGCCAAACTGGATATTGCTCTCGGGGTCGAGGATGCGCTCCTTTAGAAAGAGGTCGATCGCCCGCGAGCGGCGAAATGCCGGGTCGCCGCGCTCGATGAGCAAGGGCTTAAGACCTGCTTCGGCGAGCGTAAGCGCAGCGAAAAGGCCGGCGCATCCGGCGCCGACAACGACAGGGCGTTCTTGAGGTGCGTCGGAGGCGGGGGAGGGGAATGAAGGCTCATCGTCTTCTATCGCGCGTACGCGCGAGCGGTCACGCTCGGCAACGCTGTCGACCGCTTCTCGCTCGAGGTGGGGACTAGTCAGCTCAACATGAAAGCTCAGGATAAAATGGACGTCTCGTTTTTTGCGAGCGTCGATTGACTTGCGGTGGAGCTCGATGGACTTGATCTCGGAGTCCTTGCAACGTAGGACGCGCTTGGCGACTCGCTTGCCAACAATGAGACAGGCATTTTCATCGCCGGCTTCATCGAGCGACGCGTTGACTTGGGTGATTTCGATCATCGAGGTCTCCTTAGAGGCAAGAAAGAGGCCGTCCGGTATCCCAGACGGCCCGAATGCGTTTTTGATTATAGACTGCGCGGCTACAGGCTGCTTGCAGCACGAATGCCCGAGATCCAGGCCCACGCAAGGTTAAAGCCTCCGCAATCGGCGTCGATGTCGAGCGCTTCACCGCAGACGTAAAGCGGGGCGTCGACAACGCTGCGCGCGCGTAGGCTGGGTGTTGAGATGCTCTCGACAGATATGCCACCACGCGTGACCTGCGCTGAGCGCTCCTCGGCTGTTCCCTCGACGAGCAACTTAAAGTGTTTGAGGATCGAGACCAGGTGGATGACATCGTTGGAGCCTGGATGGCACTGCTCGAACGCTGTGCAGACGACGCGGGAGAGTTGCGGGGCGAGCATGCCGTCGAGCCAACGGGGATCGCGGGGCGAAAAGCCGCCGAGCAGCTCAACGCGCCGGTTGAGCATATCGAGCAACTCGTCTTTGGAGAGGTCGGGGAAAACGTCGAGTAGGATCGTATCGCCGTACTGGATACGACGAGAGAGGTTGAAGACAGCGACGCCCGAGATACCGAAGGTTCGAAACAGGACTTCACCGTCTTCGTGCCAGAGCTCATTATGATTGTGGGCGAGCGTCAAGCGGGCACGGACGCGCAGGCCATCCAGCGTCTTGAGTGCCGCCCGATCGCCAACGACCGTTGCCGATACGGGGCAGAGGATGGGGCGCAGCGAAGTGAGGGGGAGGCGAAACGTATCGGCGATACCGGTGGGGTTGCCGCCCGTAGCGATAATTACGGCATGTGCCTGCAGGGCCTCGTTCTTGCGAGGGACATCGGCGAGCGCTTTCCGAAGCGAGCGGAGCTCCGATTTTCGGTCATCGTGCTTTTTTGCCTTGAGCGCCCGCGCTGGACGGTCTATTTGGAGTGCCCAGCCTTCGGAAGCTTTGTGCGCCGAGGCAACGTTGGCTCCGCAGATTAAGGTGATACCTAGGCGGTCGCAAACGCTGAGAAGCGCGTCGCGCACCGATTCGGCGCGAAGGGAGCGCGGGTACAGCCGGCCTTCCTCGGAGGTTGTCATGATACCCAGCGAGGAGAAGAACCCCATAAGCTCTTGTTCGGGCTGGGGGCCCATAACGGATTCGACGAATGCAGGGTGGTTATACCGCTGAGGATCAATCGATTCGTTGGAGAGGTTGCAGCGGCCGTTACCGGTCGCAAGGAGCTTGAGGCCGCAGGCGACATCGCGCTCAACGATGCAGACGCTTTTGCCAGCGCGTGCGGCCGTAATGGCGGCGGCGAGGCCTGAAGCCCCGCCGCCGATTACCAAGACGTCATAGAGGGCGCTCGCGTTCACTTAGGCCTCGTCGGTCTCGTGCGGGGTAATGGCCTCGACGGCAGAGACTGCCTTGGGCAACATGCCATCGGGCAGTGCGGTCTCGACCTCGCCCTTATCGCAGGCCTCGGCGAGTGCCGGATTAATGGGAAGCTTGCCCAAGATGTCGAGGTTATAGCGCTCTGCGACCTCGGGGAGCTTGCTCTTGCCAAAGACCTCGATCTTCTTGCCGCAGTCGGGGCACTCAATATAGCTCATGTTCTCGACAATGCCCAGAATGGGGACGTTCATCTTCTCGGCCATGTTGACCGCCTTGGCGACGATCATCGAGACCAGATCCTGCGGGCTCGTGACGATGACGATGCCGTCGACGGGCAGCGACTGGAAGACGGTGAGCGCGACGTCGCCTGTTCCCGGAGGCATGTCGACCAGCAGGTAGTCGATGGGGCCCCACGAGGTCTCGCTCCAGAACTGCCTAATGGCGCCTGCGATGACCGGACCGCGCCAAAGGACGGGGTCGGTCTCGTTTTGGAGCAGCAGGTTGGAGCTCATGACCTTGACGCCGTGCTCGGAGATTTCGGGCAGCATAAGGTTGCCAAGGGCATGGACGTGGCGTCCACTCATACCGAACATCTTGGGGATAGAGGGACCGGTGATGTCGGCATCGAGGACGCCGACCTTGTGGCCGTGACGGGCAAGCTCGGTGGCGATGGCACCGGTGACAAATGACTTGCCGACACCGCCCTTGCCGGAAAGCACGGCGATGACGCGCTTGACCTCGGACAGCGTGTTCTCCTCAAATTGCGACGGCGACGTTTGTTCGCCGGCGGCCTGTGCGTGTTCGCAACCCATGTATGACTCCTTTGTATATGCTGGGGCCGGGGCCCCGCGATGTGACACGAGCGTCATTGTACCCTCGTTTGCGAGCGGGAGTCATTTGCGATGCGTTTGGGCCGAGCGTGCTTGCAATACGATGGGCCCAAGCGAATGGGCGGGCTTACTGAACTTTGCTGGCGAACTCGAGGTATTGCATGCGCTGCAGCTTGTCGATCGTCGAGGCGTAGGGGCTGTCTTCCGATTCCAAGTCGTAGCGCAGCCCGTCGGCACCGAGATAGCCGGCGACATTGATGGTGGGCACATCTGACCTTGTCGCAAGCAGGGCCTTTTGGTAATTGGTGAGCGGGGCGCCGATCTTATTAAGGGTAATGGCTGCAATCTCGTTTGCCCCGACGGTGTCGTAGACGTTGAGCTCGGTATTGCCGGCGATCTCATAGTTAGCCCAGACGAGATATGTCGACTGATAGATACGGAAAGCGTGGCTTGCCGTATCTTCCTGAGGGTACAGCTCGTCGTTGAGAGTCGTTGCGGCGCTCGGCTGATGGTCGCCAAAAAAGACAAGAACAACCGGTCTGCCGATATTGCGGAGCTCGTTGATAAAGTACTCGAGGTCCCGGTCGGATGCGTTGATGCAGGTGAGATAGGTGTTGAGCGCGCTGTTGGCACCCTCACTGGCTCCCTCGACCCAATAGTTTGTCAGCTCTTCGGCGGGAACGGTGCCATAGTCGTAGCCGCCGTGATTTTGCATCGTGACGTCAAAGATGAACTGTGGGGCTTCGTTGGTTCTAAGCAGGTCGAGTATCTTGTCGTAGGTGGCGTAGTCGCATACGCCGGCATGGTAATAGGGCGCACCTTCGAAATCGCCGATTGAAAGAAAGTCTCCAAAGCCCAGCTGCTGATAGATTTTATCGCGATGGTAGTTGACGGGGTTTTGCGGGTGCATAGCGGTAGCGGTATACCCAAGCTCTTTAAGGTCCTTTGCCAGGCTGTTGACGCCATTCATCTGATACAGCTGATAGGGGATTTTGCCTAATCCGACAAAGGCCGTTGTCGCTCCGGTCAAAAATTCGAATTCGGAGTTCGCCGTTCCGCCACCGGCGACCGAAGCGAGCATGGTGCCGCGAACAAGTGTGTCGGGAAGCGAGTTGTAGAATGCGGGGCCGGTGTACCCGGCTGTCTGGAGCTGCTCAAAGCACGAAAGGTCGCTAAAACTCTCGTTCATGACGGCAACAATCGTTGGCTTGATTTCATTGAACTGGGCAACGGCCGCCGCGCGCTGCTCGCTCGAGCCATATGTGCTGTCGTAGGCGGCGGCGAGCTCCTGCTCGAGGCTCTGCGCCTCATCGGGCGTATAGTCTTCGGGCTTCTCAATGGGCAACTCGTTGACCATTTCGGTGAACGAAGTGATAAAACCCTGAGACGCATACGTGGTGATGGGCTGCCAACGGTCAAATCCAAAATCCAGCGCCTGCTCCAAGTCGATGTTGGAAAAGCCCGAGAGCCCCACAACGGTTACTAGCAGAAAAGCGCAGAGGTTAGCGGCGATTGCGGGGAAGACATGGGTGGGCGTACGGAGCTTTCGCGGTCGGATGAGCGAAAGAAGCCCCAGGGAAATCTCCAGCAGGGCGAGAGAGGTTACGATTCCGGCGGTAAAGGCAAACTCGTATCCCTCGCTCACTTCCATTGCGGTGCCAAGGGCCAAGATATCGCTTGGCAGGATGGCTTCGCCTTTAAACGTTATGACGAAGTGCTCGGCAATGCCAAGGATGCAACAGACGACGGGCACGAGGGCCATGACGCCTCCATGACGCTGTCCCAGCAAATAAAGGGAGAGCAGAACCGTCGCGAGCAACCCGACGGAAAACCCGAATGAGTTGGCGGGAATGCGATAGAACGTTTCGTTGCAGGCAATTTCGAGTGAAACGAACGAGAGCGCTGAAACAGCGGCGATGACAAGGATGTCACGGCAAATACAGGCAACCGTTCCCGTCGCAAGATCGGTTTGGTCGATAAGTCCCGAAACCAAGGGCTCGACAAGAAGTATGACGGCGGCAGCACCGAGCGCCGAATAAGAAAGGACCCATAGGGAGCTGCCCTCATTTACGAGCAATTGATTCGTAACCCATGCAGCTACCACGCCGAGCGGGATGAGGAGCGTCGCGCACCAAAAGACGCGGGCAATGGGTGGCTTTTCGTTGCGTTTGATTGAAAAATACACGCGCACGACGACGGCGGCCACGATAAGGACGGTGATGAATATGGGCAGATTGGCCATGTCGCTCGAAGTGATTTCAAGGGGGATATCTTCGGTCATGGACGTTCCTCTGGTACAGCAAATTAAGTTCAGTATTAGATTACTGTAACCTTTCCACGGCATTTCGAGAAACAAAGCGCCCGATACGCAAAGCTAAAGGTCTGCGAATCTTGTATTACGAACATCTGTGCGCGTCGAGTGCGCTAAACTCATCGGCAGTATGATTCGATGCAATAGGAGGCAAGGAGCTTCCATGTCTGATTCTTCTATCGTTATTCGCGGCGCTCGTGAGCATAACCTCCGGGATATCGATGTTTCCATTCCGCGTGACCAACTCGTGGTCATTACCGGTCTTTCTGGCTCGGGCAAGAGTTCGCTGGCATTCGACACTATCTATGCCGAGGGCCAGCGTCGATACGTCGAGAGCCTTTCGAGCTATGCACGCCAGTTCTTGGGCCAGATGGACAAACCCGACCTGGACTCGATTGACGGCCTGTCGCCGGCTGTCTCAATTGATCAAAAGACGACATCCAAAAACCCACGCTCGACGGTGGGCACCGTAACCGAGATTTACGACTATCTGCGTCTGCTGTTTGCTCGCGTGGGAACGCCGCACTGTCCTGAGTGCGGTCGTGTCATTGAGCGTCAGACGACCGATCAGGTCGCCGATAAGGTGCTGGCGGCGGGGGAGGGCCGTCGCGCGTTTGTGTTGGCGCCGGTGGTTCGTGGACGCAAGGGCGAATATGCCAAGCTGTTTGAGGACCTGCGTGCGGAGGGCTTTAGCCGTGTGCGTGTCGACGGCGAGGTTCGCTCGCTTGATGACCCTATCGATTTGGATAAGAAATTCAAGCACGATATCGAGGTCGTGGTCGACCGCATCGTGATTCGCGAGAACTCGCTGGGCCGTATTGCCGAGTCCGTTGAACAGGCGACTGCGCTGGCGCACGGTAACGTGAACGTGTACATGCTGCCCGACCGCGACGCTCCCGAGGGGACCGAAGGCGAGTTGCTGGAGTATTCGCTGGCGTTAGCGTGCCCGGAGCATGGGCACTCCATCGATGACCTGCAGCCGCGTGATTTCTCGTTCAACGCGCCCTATGGCGCGTGCCCAGAGTGCGATGGCCTGGGCTTTAAGAAGACGGTCGATGCCGAGGCGCTGATTGAAGACCCTTCGAAGTCGATCGCCGACGGAGTCTTTGGCAGCCTGTTCGGAAATTCCAACTATTATCCGCAGATTTTTGCCGCGGTCTGCAAACACTTTAAGGTGAGTGCCGATACACCATGGGAAGACCTGCCCCCGCGGGTGCGTCGTGCGTTTTTGGATGGCATGGGCGACACGAAGATTTCGGTCGACTATCAAAAGCTCGATGGGCGTCGCAGCCAGTGGGACACTAAGTTCTCGGGTGTGCGCAACATCCTGTACGAGCGCTACAACGAGACGACGAACGAGAACACCAGGGCTCGCTTGGAGAAATACATTCGCGAAGAGCCATGCTCGAGCTGTCACGGTGCTCGCCTGCGTCCCGAGATGCTTGCCGTCACCGTGGGCGGCAAGTCCATTTACGATGTCTGCTGCCTGTCGTGTCGCGAGTCGCTCGAGTTTTTTGAGGGCCTGGAGCTTACCGAGCGTCAGCAGTTTATCGGCGGGCGCATCGTCAAGGAAATCCTGGAGCGCCTGCGTTTTCTGGTCGATGTCGGACTCGACTATCTGACGCTCGATCGCGCCTCGGCGACGCTTTCCGGCGGTGAGGCCCAGCGCATTCGCTTGGCAACGCAGATCGGCGCCGGCCTCATGGGCGTTCTGTACATTCTGGACGAGCCGTCGATCGGCCTTCACCAACGCGATAACGAGCGCCTGATCAAGACGCTCGAGCGCCTGCGTGACATCGGCAATACCGTTATCGTCGTCGAGCACGACGAAGATACGATTCGTGCTGCCGACTACGTGATCGATATGGGTCCCGGTGCGGGCGTTAACGGCGGACACGTGGTCGCCGCGGGAACGCCTGCCGATATCATGGCGTGCCCCGATTCCATGACGGGTGCTTATTTGACCGGCAAGCGGATGATCCGCGTGCCCGATGAGCGCCGCAAGCCCGGCCGTGGCTGCCTTAAGATCACGGGCGCCCGCGCCAACAACCTTAAAAACGTTACCGCCAAGATTGAGTTCGGTACGCTCACAGTCGTTACCGGCGTGTCGGGATCGGGCAAGAGCTCCCTGGTTACCGACACCATTGCGCCTGCGCTTACGAATGCCATTCACCGTTCGACGCGTCCTGTGGGCCCGTACAAAAAGCTCGAGGGTATCGAGTGCATCGATAAGGTGATCGACATCGACCAGTCGCCGATTGGCCGCACGCCGCGTTCCAACCCTGCTACGTACATTGGCCTGTGGGATGATCTTCGCGCGCTGTTTGCGAGTACGCCGGAGTCGAAGGCGCGTGGCTACTCGCCGGGACGTTTCTCCTTTAACGTGAGCGGCGGTCGCTGCGAAGCATGCAAGGGCGACGGACAAATTAAGATCGAGATGCACTTCCTTCCCGATATCTATGTCCCCTGTGAGGTCTGCGGCGGCAAACGCTATAACCGCGAGACGCTTGAGGTCACCTACCGTGGTAAGACCATCTCTGACGTGCTCGACATGAGCGTCACCGAGGCGCTGGCCTTCTTTGGGAATATCCCGCAGATTAAGCGCAAGCTCCAGACGCTGTACGATGTAGGCTTGGGCTACGTGAGCCTGGGCCAGCCCGCCACGACGCTCTCGGGCGGCGAGGCGCAGCGTGTGAAGCTCGCCAAGGAGCTTCATCGACGCCAGACGGGCAAGACGTTCTATATTTTGGACGAGCCGACGACCGGCCTTCATTTTGAGGACGTCCGCCAGCTGCTCGATGTGCTGCAGCGCTTGGTCGATGCGGGCAACACGGTGCTGGTGATCGAACACAACCTTGATGTCATCAAGGTTGCCGACCGCCTGATCGATATGGGCCCCGAGGGCGGTAACGGCGGCGGAACCGTCGTGGTTTCGGGCACACCGGAGCAGGTTGCGGACTGTCCGCAGAGTTATACGGGCAAGTTTTTGGCGCCGTTGCTCAGGCGTGACCGGGAGCGTCAGGCTCAACTTGATGCTCAATAAATAGGCGATTCAGCTTATGGGCGCCATCGACTCCTTGTGATTCGATGGCGCTTGCTGTGTCGAAGTGACGTATGCAGCCGAATTGGACATATACTTAATCCTTGCGTCCGAATGCGAGGGAAAGGATATGCCATGGCAAAGGCTGTAAAGACGCCAAAAACCAATGCGATGCGCGAGCTGGAAAGCGCCGGCATTTCCTATGTTCTACATACGTACGAAGACGATGGTGATGAGTCGGCGGGCCTGGGGGTCGCGATTTCGGAGCAGCTTGGCGAGGAGCCCGGTCAAGGATTTAAGACCTTGGTCTGCGTGACGCCGTCCAACGACCACGTCGTGTGCTGCATCCCTGTTGCCGACGAGCTCGATCTAAAGTCCGCTGCGCGTGCCGCGGGGGAGAAGTCCTTGGCCATGATGCATGTGAAGGATTTGCTTGCGGCGACTGGCTACGTTCGCGGCGGCTGCAGTCCGGTCGGCATGAAAAAACGCTACCGGACGCTCATTGATGAGACATGTGTCCTTTGGGATACCATTTTTATTTCGGGAGGCAAGCGTGGTTATCAGCTCGAGCTTGCACCTGATGATTTAATTGCATTTTGCGGGGCGACAGTTGCCGCGATTACGAGAGAGGACTGAGCGATGCTGCAGGAAGAATTGAAGCGCGGAGCTCATTTTGCAGAAGAATCTGCGCCTCAGACACCCTCATCCGAAGCTTCTTCGTCGCGAGATGACACTGACGACATGGGCTCGTCGGACTACTCCACGGTTGGTCGTTCCGCCGGGCTTATGACCATCCTGACCATCGTGTCTCGCGTCACCGGTTTTATCCGCACGTGGGCAATGGCGGCCGCTATCGGCATGTCGCTACTCTCGTCCTCCTATCAGGTCGCCAACAACCTGCCAAATATGCTCTACGAACTCGTGATGGGCGGCATGCTCGTGACGGCGTTTTTGCCCGTGTACATGGGCGTGAGGCGTGAGCAGGGTCGCGAGGCCTCGAACGAGTACGTGGGCAACCTGCTTGGCATTCTGCTTTTGGTGCTGGGTGGCATTTCGTTGCTGGGGACCGTGTTCGCCCCGGGCTTTATCTGGACGCAATCGTTCCTTTCGGGTGACGGCGGCAGCATGGATACCGCTGCGTTCATGTTCCGTTTCTTTGCCATCCAGATTCTGTTTTATGGCTTGGGCTCGGTGTTTTCGGGCGTTCTCAACGCACACCGCGACTACTTCTGGTCGACGTTTGCCCCGGTCCTCAACAATGTGATCGTCATTGCGAGCTTTATGGGCTTTGCGCCCGTGTCCGCACAGTTTGGCGAACGTGCCGGCATCATCTTGATTGCGGCCGGTACGACCCTCGGTGTTTTTGTTCAGATGGCATGTCAGATCCCCGCGCTTGGCAAGCACGGCGTGCATCCCCATATCCATATCGACTTTAAGGACCCCGCACTGCGCCAGACGATTGCGCTCGGTATCCCGACGCTGCTCGCCACGGTGTGCATGTTTGTCTCGACTTCTATCACCAACGCTGCCGCGCTGGTGGTCCAGCCCGAGACTGGTCCTTCCGTCATCGCCTATGCGCGCCTGTGGTACACGCTGCCCTACGCGCTGATTGCCGCCTCGCTTTCGACGGCGCTCTATACCGAGCTCTCTCACGACGCACAGGAGAAGGATTACGACAGCGTTCGCACAGGCATTTCGCGTGGCGTCGCCCAGATGCTGTTCTTCCTGATTCCGTTCGCGCTGTACCTGATTGTCTTCGCGCGTCCGCTCAACATGATCTACTGCGCTGGCAAGTTCGATGAGTCCGGTGTGGCGCTGGTGTCGGAGTTCCTTATCTACCTGGCACTTTCCCTGCCGCTCTACGGCGTGGTCGTGCTGATGCAGAAGAGCTTCTCTGCCTTGCTCGACATGAAGCCCTATAGCCGCTATTGTCTGTATTCCGCCATCGGCCAGGCCGGCTCGGTTCTGCTGTTTGGCGTTGTGCTGGGCTTCGGTATGCCGGCAATCGCGCTTTCGTATGTCGTCGACTACGTGATCTTGGTCGGTTGCTCGCTGTGGTGGCTGCGTCGTCGTCTGCGTGGTCTTCAGGTTAAATCTATCCTGCATGGCGGTTTCTTTGGCCTTTTGCTCGGTGGCTTGGGTGCTGCCGCAGGCGCCGGCGTCATGTGGGCGCTTGAGCACTTTGTCGGGGCACTTGGCGGCTCGATTCTGATTACTCTTGGCTACGTTTGCGTTGCGGGTGTCGTCTCGCTTGCTGTTACCTTTGGCCTTGCCGTCGTCCTTAAGATGCCCGAGGTCTCGGCGCTGATTCGTCGCAAGTAGGTGCGCGTGGCCGGTCACGACAACATTCCAACGCTTGCCGAGCAGGTTTCGCGCGTTCCCATGCAGCCCGGCTGCTACCTTTGGAAAGACGCCAAGGGCGATGTCATCTACGTGGGCAAGGCGAAAAACCTGCGCGCCCGTATGCGTCAGTACGTGACGCTGCAGGACGAGCGCCAGAAGATCCCACTGATGATGCAGCTGGTGGCGAGCTTTGACTATATCGTGGTGGAGACCGAGCACGAGGCGTTGGTGCTCGAGCGCAATTTGATTGGTCAGTACCATCCGTACTTTAACGTCGACCTCAAGGATGACAAGAGCTACCCCTTTATCGCCATTACAAAGGGCGACCTGTATCCCGCTATCAAATACACGCGTGAGCGTCATAAGCCGGGAACGCGCTATTTTGGACCTTATACCGATAGCCGCGCGGCACGTGAGACGATAGATACGCTGCGCAAGGTTATCCCCATCTGCTCCGCATCCTGTGCGGAGTGGCGTCGTTGTCGCCGTATCGTCGAGTCCCACAAGGGCGAGGAAGACATCGTCAATATGATTTGCGCGCAAAACGGGCGCCCCTGCTTCGACTATCATGTCGGGCGCGGCCCGGGTGCGTGTGTCGGCGCGATTTCCCCGGCAGACTATGCCAAGAACGTCAAACGTGTCGAACGTTTTTTGTCGGGCCATCGCAAGGACGTCGTCGACGAGCTGACCTCCGAGATGACGGAGGCCGCCGAGGCGCTCGATTTTGAGCGCGCCGCCCGCGTCAAACGTCGTTTGGAGGTCATCAGGGGTCTGGACGATCGTCAGCAAGTCGTTTTTCCCTCCAGTGTCGATATCGATGTCATCGGTTTCTATCGCGAGGAGACCATCTCCGCCGCTTGCGTCTTCGTCGTTCGCGAGGGTCGAACAGTTCGCACCTGCGAGTTCATTCTCGACAAGGGTCTTGATGTTGACGAGGAAGAGCTCCAGTCGGGCTTTCTTAAGCGCTATTACGACGAGACGGCTGATATTCCAGCTGAGGTCAACCTTTCCGTCGAGCTTGAGGATGCGGAGGCGCTGGGGGAGTGGCTTGCGGGCAAGCGTGAGCGTTCCTGTCATCTCCATAGGCCGCAGCGTGGCGAAAAGCACCGTCTGCTCGATATGGCATCCAAAAATGCGCGCCATGCCCTCATGCGCTACATGATGCGAACGGGGTACGCTGACGACCGCACCAATCAAGCGCTCCTGGAGCTCGAAAGTGCGTTGGCGCTGCCATCGCCGCCGTTGCGTATCGAGTGCTTCGATATCTCGACGCTGCATGGTACCTTTACGGTCGCCTCGATGGTGGTGTTTACCAACGGGCGCGCCGACAAGAGCCAGTATCGTCGTTTTAAAATCCAGGCCGAATTGGACGAGGCAAACGACTTCGTGTCGATGTCCGAGGTTTTGGGACGACGCTATGCTCCCGAGCGCATGGCCGACGAGCGCTTTGGCTCGCGCCCCGATTTGCTCGTTGTCGATGGCGGTAAGCCGCAATTGACCGCTGCGATTAAGCAACTTGAGGCTCTTGGGCTCGATATACCAGTTTGTGGCTTGGCAAAGGCCGATGAGGAGGTTTTCGTGCCTTGGGACGAGACTCCCGTCGTGCTGCCGACCGGGTCCGCGTCGCTCTATCTAATTAAACAGGTGCGCGATGAGTCCCACCGATTTGCCATCACGTTCCATCGCGAATTGCGCGATAAAGCCATGACGGTTTCGGTACTCGATGACGTTCCAGGCGTGGGACCCACCAGAAAACGTGCCCTTTTGCGCCATTTTGGCTCGATGAAGCGTTTGCGCGCGGCGAGCGAGCAAGAGATCGCGGAAGTTCGAGGCATTCCTGCCGATGTCGCCAAAGCGGTTCACGAGGCGCTCGTTGCATGGAATGCCGAGCGCGCCGAGGCGGCGGCAAAGCAATCCGAAAACTAAACACGCCTCTAAACAACTGATATACATGATTGCGTGATTTTCAATCATGTATTTCACGGCAATTACCAGCCGATTTCGGGTTTTATTAACGCTAAAACGTTTGACTAGCCATGGTGAACAACCCTGCTATCCTGCGAGTTGACGAAGACTGATATCTCACCTCGTCGATACATACTGTCTGGCGAATCGTTTGTCAATGAATTCGGTGAACGGTAGTAAATACCGTTCAAGCGTATGTATGTATCGGTCGCCGAGCGCGGCACCTCAGTTGGGCTCGTCGGTAGGTAAGGTATATATCGTCCGCAAGTTGCGCGGGGGCACGTCTAGGTGCTCCCGGGTAAGATTCTCTATTGATAGGAGAAGACATGGCCATCATCAACAAGGGTATGTCCAGGCGTTCGTTCCTCGGCCTCACCGGCAGCGTCGCTGCTGTCGCAGGGCTTGGTCTCACCGGCTGCGGTGGCAGCTCCAGCGACGAGGGTTCCGCTTCCGGTTCCACCGATTCCGCCAACCGTGGCGGCGGCGTGATCACCGCTGGTTCCGCTTACGCTCCGTCCAGCTTCGATCCCGCCAGCACCGGCTCCGCTGTGGGCCTGGGTGCTAACTGGCACGTCGTCGAGGGCCTCTATGGCATCGATTACCACGACTACAGCACCTTCAACGAGCTCGCCACCGACGATCCCAAGTCTGTGGACGACACCACTTTCGAGGTCACCATCCGCAAGGGCGCCAAGTTCTCCGATGGCACCGAGGTCACCGCTGACGATGTCGTTGCCTCCTACACCGCTTGCGCCGCTTCCGCTACCTATGCTCCGTTCTTCCAGCCCTTCGAGTCCATCGAGGCCAAGGACGCCAGCACCGTAACGGTCAAGACCAAGGTCCCCAACTTCTCCCTGCTCAAGGATCGTCTGGCCATCGTCCGCGTTACCCCGGCCACCCAGACCGAGGAGGATCGCGCCAAGCAGCCGATCGGCTCCGGCCCCTGGATGTACGACTCTATCTCCGATACCGAGATCACCCTGGTTCCCAACCCCGAGTACAACGGTGAGTATGCTGCCGAGGATAAGAAGATCCAGTACAGCATCCTGACCGACCCCACCGCTCGCGTTACCGCTCAGCAGGAGGGCTCCACGCTCGTTATGGAGCTCGTTACCGCTGACGCCGTCGACCAGCTCGAGAGCGCCGGCTGCAAGATCGATAACGTTCAGGGTTTCGGCACCCGCTTCATCATGTTCAACGTCGCCAAGGAGCCTTGGAACAACGTCAAGGTCCGTCAGGCTGTCATGTATGCGCTCGACACCGAGAAGATGGTCAGCAACACCTTCGCCGGCCTTGCCACCGCTGCTAGCTGCTACCTGCCCAAGAGCTTCACCAACTATCATGAGGCTTCCACGGTGTACAAGACCGACGCCAAGAAGGCTAAGAAGCTCATCGAGGAGTCTGGCATCACCCCGGGTGCCATCACCCTGCGCACCACCGACAACGAGCAGATTAAGGGCATGGCCGCCCAGGTCAAGAACGACCTCGACGCTCTCGGCTTCGATGTGACCATCCAGACCGATACCTCGCCGGCCACCTACGCTGCCATCGACGGCGGCGAGGCCTACGATATCCTCCTTGCCCCTGGCGATCCTTCCTGCTTCGGCGCCGACCCCGACCTTCTGCTCAACTGGTGGTACGGCGACAACGTCTGGATGCAGACCCGTTGCCCGTGGAAGGAGTCCGCTGAGTGGCAGAAGCTCCACGGTCTCATGGACGAGGCTCTTGCCGCCGAGGGCGACGAGCAGCAGAAGAAGTGGAACGAGTGCTTCGACATCATTGCCGACAACGCCGTTCTGTACCCCGTTGTCCACGTCAAGACCGTCTCCGCTTCCTGGGACGATCCGTCCACTGCGCCCAACGGCGAGGCCCTCGATGGCTTCAAGGGCATCGGCACGACGAGCATGTCCTTCAGGGGCGTTGCGACCGTCAAGGCGTAAGACTCGCTTGAGTCTGTATGCAGGATGTCGGTCGTTGGGACCGTATCCTCATAGTTGAAACAAAGACCCGGGCGGCAACGATGTCGCTCGGGTCTTGTAATGAGTATCCGTACTCATATACCAGTTGGTCCTACCGACAAAAGAAAGGGGAGAGAACGTGAACAACTTGCTACGTTTGATTGGAAGGCGTCTCGTGGCGCTGCCGATCATGGCATTGGGCGTCACCGTCCTGGTGTTCTTCCTTATGTCGTTCTCCAAGACCGACCCCGCCTATACGGCGTTGGGTGACGGTGCCTCGCCCGAGGCGGTTGCCGAGTACCATGAGAAGTATGGTCTGGACGACCCCTGGCCCGTGCGCTACGTGCGTTACATGGGCGATCTGATCCACGGTGACATGGGCACTTATGGTGCTGCCCGCAACTCCGTTGCCAAGCGCATCTCCACGGCCCTGCCCGTCACGATGCAGCTGACCTTCATCGGCCTTGCCATCGGCGCGGTTGTCTCGTTTTTGCTCGGTGTCATCGCGGCGCTATATCGCGATAAATGGCCGGACCAAGTGATCCGCGTCTTTTCCATCGCCGGCTTGGCAACCCCGTCGTTCTGGCTTGCCGTTCTGTTGATTCTGCTGTTCTCTTCCTACCTTAAGGTGCTCCCGGCGTCTGGTGCCCTTCCTCACTTCACCACCAACCCGGCTGGTTATATGGGGCGCATGATCATGCCCGCCATTGCTCTCGCCTTCCCGCTGACGGGCCAGATGACCCGTATCGTGCGTACCGCCATGGTCGAGGAGCTCGACAAGGATTACGTCCGCATGGCCCGTGGCGCCGGCGTTCCCGAGAAGGTCGTCGTCGGCATTAACGTTTTGCGTAACGCGCTGATCACCCCGGTTACCACCCTCGGTCTTAAAATCGGTTACCTTATGGGCGGTGCTGTCGTCATCGAGGTCATCTTCAACCTCCCCGGCATGGGTACTGCGATCCTGCAGGGCGTTCAGGGCAACGAGGCGAACCTGGTTCAGGGCGTCGTCATCGTCGTTGCTCTTGCCTTCATCATCATCAACATCGTGGTTGACATGCTCTACCTGCTCATCAACCCGCGCATCAGGACGGTGTAGATTATGGTAAAGATTCGAGAGAAGCAAACCGAGCAGCTCGAAAAGGCTGCCTCCAAGGGGCTCAAGCTCGGTGGCTGGAAGAAGATGACACTGTCTTCTAAGATTGCCGCCGTCGTGCTGGTGCTGGTCGCCCTGACCGCGATTCTGGCGCCCCTTCTTGCCCCCTATAGCCCGGTCGAGATCTTTACGGCTCGCCAGGCGCCCGGCAACGGATTTATCTTCGGTACCGACGATAAGGGTCGCGACATTCTGTCGCGTATGCTCTACGGTGGTCGTTACTCGCTGATTATCGGCTTTGGCGCCACTGCCATGGCTCTGGTCTGCGGCTCGGTCGTGGGCGCCCTCGCGGCAGTTTCGCGCAAGGCGGTCTCCGAGACGATCATGCGCATCCTGGACATCATCATGTCCATCCCGGGCATCGCCCTCGCGGCCGTCTTCGTCTCCATCCTGGGCAACTCCGTGCCGTCGATCATCTTCGCCATCGGCTTTATGTATACTCCGCAGATTGCCCGTATCGTGCGCGCCAACATCGTGTCCGAGTACGGTGAGGACTATGTCCGCGCGGTCATCGTGTCCGGTGCCAAGGCTCCGTGGATTTTGATCAGGCACGTCCTGCGTAACTGTATCGCCCCGATCATGGTCTTCACCGTTACCCTGGTCGCCGACGCCATCATCTTCGAGGCCTCGCTGACCTTCATCGGTGCTGGTATTCAGGAGCCTACCGCTACCTGGGGCAACATCCTCGCCGACGCTCGCGGCGGTGTGCTTGCCGGCCGTTGGTGGCAGGCACTGTTCCCGGGCCTGGCCATCATGATCACCTGCCTGGCGCTCAACATCCTGTCCGAGGGCATTACCGACGCTATGGCCGCCGCTCCCTCCGCCGCCCTGGATCCGACCGACTCCTCCAAGCGCCGCGAGGCCGACCTGCTGGTCTCCGACCCCGTTCGCGCCTACAAGGAGCAGGCTCAGTCCCTGTCCGCCCGTCTTGGCGCTCTGCGTGATGTCGAACTCAAACGTAACGACCGCCATGTGCCCGATGAGTCCGTTGAGCCGATTCTTTCGGTCCGCGATTTCTGCATCCAGTTTGAGCACCACGGTGACATCAACGTCGTCGATCATGTCAACTTTGATGTCCGTCCTGGCCAGACCATGGGCCTGGTCGGTGAGTCCGGCTGCGGTAAGTCCATCACCACGCTGGCCATCATGGGTCTGACCGACGATGATGAGCATCTTTCCGGTGAGGTTCTCTGGGAGGGCCGCGACCTGCTCAAGATGAGCAAGAAGGAGTGGTTCGGCCTGCGCGGTACCGATATCGCCATGGTCTATCAGGACGCCCTGTCCTCGCTCAACCCCTCCATGCTCATTTCCGCCCAGATGAAGCAGCTCACCAAGCGTGGCGGTACCCGTAGCGCCGAGGAACTCCTGGAGCTCGTGGGCCTCGACCCCAAGCGTACGCTCGAGAGCTATCCGCACGAGCTTTCCGGTGGTCAGCGTCAGCGCGTTCTGATCGCTATGGCCCTTACCCGCGACCCCAAGCTGGTCATCTGCGACGAGCCCACGACCGCTCTGGACGTTACCGTCCAGAAGCAGGTCATCAAGCTTCTTAACGACCTTCAGGCCAAGCTCGGCTTTGCCATGATTTTCGTTTCGCACGACCTGGCGCTGGTCGCCGAGGTCGCCCATAACATCACGGTTATGTACGCCGGCCAGGTTATCGAACAGGCGCCTACCAAGGAGCTGCTCACCAACCCGATCCACGAGTACACCCGCGGCCTTCTGGGTTCCGTCCTGTCCATCGAGAGCGGTTCGGGCCGCCTGCACCAGGTACCCGGCGCCGTTCCGAGCCCGCGCGATTTCCCCAAGGGCGATCGTTTCGCGCCCCGCTCGAGCCATCCTCGCATTGGCCTGGACACCCGTCCGGTCTTCAAGCGCGTGCCCGGCACCGAGCACTTCTATTCCGAGCTCCCCGACGAGGTGCTCAAGGCAAATGGTTTGACCCCTCACGCGGAGGTGATGTAGATGAGCGAGACCGCAGTCAACGGCGTCGAGCCGATCATCTTCCTTGATGACGTCCACGTCACCTTTAGGACCCGTACCGGCTCGATTTTGCACCCTAACCTGGTTCACGCCGTCCAGGGTGTAACGATTAAGCTCATGCCCGGCCAGACGATCGGCATCGTCGGCGAGTCCGGTTGCGGCAAGTCCACCACCGCCAACGTCATGTGCGGCCTGCAGGCCCCCACGAGCGGCAAGGTCTACTTTAAGGGCAAGGACGTTACCAAACGTACCGCCGAGGATCGTCGCCACATGGGCCGCGTCATCTCGGTCGTGTTCCAGAACCCGGCCACGGCGCTCAACCCCCGCATGGTCGTTCGCGAGCAGCTGCTCGACCCTATGCGCGTCCACAACCTGGGTACCGAGGCCGAGCAGGAGAAGCGCGTCAAGGAGCTCTTGGAGCTCACCGGTCTGCCCAGCTCCGCCGCCGAGGTTCTTCCCGGCCAGCTTTCGGGCGGCCAGCGCCAGCGCGTCGCAATTGCCCGTGCCCTGTCGCTGAACCCCGATGCCATCATCGCCGACGAGCCCACCTCGGCTCTGGACGTTTCGGTCCGCGCGCAGATTCTGAACCTGCTGACCGACCTTAAGAAGGAGCTCGGCCTGGCCATGGTGTTCATCAGCCATGACATCCAGACGGTCCGCTATATCTCTGACGACATCATCGTTATGAATGGCGGCAAGATCGTCGAGCAGGGCGAGGCCAAGCAGGTCTTCCAGCACCCTCAGGACCCCTACACCAAGATGCTGCTCGGCGCTGCGCCGTCGCTGCTGCATCCCAAGCTCGGCGAGTAGCCTCGCTTTCCCTCCCGTGCGCCCGGTTCCCTTGCCGGGCGCACCTCCGTTGCGATTTCGAAAGGTTGGGTTCACGAGCCATGCCAAGTGCTCAGGAGCTACAACGGCAATTTGGTGGATATCGAGGCGCTATGCCCCGTCCATCGGATTTCGATCTCTTTTGGAAGGACCGCATGGCCGAGGCCGACGCCGTCGAGCTCGACTACGCGATTGAGGCGGCTTCGGTTGCGGATTCCGCGACCTGTCGGTTTTTCGACCTCTGGTATACCGGCATGTGTGGTGCACGCCTGCATGCCAAGTACCTCAAGCCGGTCTCGGAGGAGCCCATGCCGCTGGTGCTTCAGTTCCATGGATATCCGGGTGCGAGCCGCAGCTGGTTTGAGCAGGCGTCGTTTGCGGGCATGGGCATGGCGCTCATCGCGCTCGATTGTCCTGGCCAAGGAGGCCCCTCCGAGGACATTGGCGGATTTGAGGGCACGACGGTCGCGGGCCATATCGTCGCCGGTATCGACGGCGACCCGGCCAACCTCTACTATGTCCGCCTACATCAGGATATCCGCATTCTGTGCCGTATCGTTCGCGAGCTCGAGGGCATCGATCTTACCCGCGTGTATGTGAACGGCGCATCGCAGGGCGGCGGTTTGGGTATTGCGACCTGCGCGCTCAATAGCGATTTGGTTGACCGCGCGGCCATCCTCTATCCCTTCTTATCGGACTTCCGCCTGGTTTGGGATCTGGACGCCGACGATATTGCCTACGAGGGTCTGCGTTATTGGTCGCGTTGGTTTGACGAGGACTCGACTCGTATCGAGGAAGCCTATGCCAAGCTGGCGTACTTCGATTCCAAGAATTTTGCCCCCATGGTCAAGTGCCCCGTACTGTTTGGCACGGGCACGGCCGATATCGTCTGTCCGCCGGCAACGCAGTTTGCGGTGTACAACAACCTGTCCTGTGACAAGCGTCATGAGTTCTTTGAAGGCTTTGGCCACGAGGAGATTCAGGATTTTGACGATCTGATCATTCCGTTTTTCTGTGAGGGAGGGGAGGCTCATGTCTAAGTGCGAGAGCAATGTTGACGAGCTGATAGTCCCCGGGCTCGTGGGAATTCCTGGAACGGTTTCGTCAAGGCTCGCAGAATATCGGGACTGGCACGGTGATGTCCAAGCAGATGTTTCTGATTTAGAGGCATGCGCTTCGAATCTTGAGATTCAAGGCCTGGCTATTACGGCGATTGATTTTGCCAATCCGTGCGCGCGCTACTCCGAGGTTTCCTTTGAGCTCGGCGGGTGTGTCGTGCACGGCCGTTTGATTGAGCCTGCTGGTCGTGCTCGAGTATCTGAACGCGTGCCGCTGTGCCTGATGTTCCACGACATCGATCGGCCTGTGCGCGGCTGGCATCACATGACGAGATTTGCCGCCATGGGGTATGCCGTTCTCGCGCTGGATGACGATGTTGCCGGTGCGGACGACCTGCAGCGGGGGATTACTTCGCCCGCTTTTGTCGAGCGCGTCCGTTGGGGTTGCGCGATGGCGAAGGTGGCGCGCGATTTTGACGGCATCGACCCAGGCCGCATCTTTGCGTGCGGCGAGGGCCTTGGTGGCGGTGTCGCTTTGGCGGTCTCCGCCTTGGATAGGTGTGGCCTTGTCTGCACGGCGGTTGCCAATCCGCTGCCCGGCGGCCTCGAGGCGCTGTCGTCTCGTGTGCGCGGCTCGGTGCTCATGGGCACATCGCTTATGGATGCCATGAGCGATCCCAAGGACCAGTTTGCCGTATTCAACGGTCTTGAGTGTGACCGAAGGCATATCATCTATGCCA
>CATXJW010000027.1 GCA_958370325.1 uncultured Collinsella sp.
CGAGCGGGGGCTCCTATCTTTTTAGTGCCCTCGGATTGGGTCATAGTGTCTGTCGGTAACGAATCATCGGCTATTTCGTTGCTGGTCAATATAAGATATTGATTTGCGTTAAACGTTATTCGATGTTCTTGAGGGTAGGGGATTGATTTGGGTCGTGCTGGGGATATGACGCCGCCTTTGCGTTGGCGGTTGGGTGTTGCTGGTGGGGTGGCGCTGTCTGTGCTGCTTCTTGACCAGCTGACCAAGCTTGCGGTTCGTGCCGTGGGCGACGCTTTGCATGTGACCGTCATCCCTGGTGTCATCGACTTTATGTTTGTCCGCAATATCGGTGCCGCCTTTAGCATGGGCGAGGGGCATGGCATCGCGTTTGCCGTGCTGGCGTTGGCGGTCATTATTGCTATTGCCGTGTACCTCGTTCGTGCACCCCAGCTTGCTCATCTTGAGGTTGTGGGCATGGCGATGGTTGCGGGCGGTGCTATCGGCAATGCTATCGATCGTTTGGCTTTTGGCTTCGTGACCGATTTTATTGCCACCACCTTCATTGACTTCCCCGTCTTCAATGTTGCCGATATCGGCATTACCGTGGGCGTCGTGGTCGCCCTCTTTGGCTACATGTTCTTGAGCCCCGCGGCCCGTGAGGTCGATGCGACCGCCGAGCTTAACGCTCGTGACGAGGCCCGCGCCAAGCGCAAAGCCAAGCAGCGTGGGGAGCGTGCCCGCAAGATTCGCGAAAGGGATGAGCGCTAATGGCCGACATCCATGTCCTTGTTGCCGACGATGCCGCTGGTCAGCGTCTTGACGCCTATCTGGGCTCCAATGACGGCTGCCCTACGCGCTCTGCTTGCGCGCATCTGATTGAGGGCGGGGCCGTAGTAGTCAATGGCGAGACCTGCCTGTCCAAAAAGTACGCCGTGCGAGCCGGCGACCGTATTTCGGTTGATTTGCCCGAGCCGCACGATCCCACCGATGTGATTCCCGAGGCCATCCCGCTCGACATTCGCTACGAGGACGACCATCTCATCGTGCTCTCCAAGCAGCGCGGCCTGGTGTGCCATCCTGCGCATGGTCATGAGAGCGGTACGCTCGCGAATGCCCTGGTCTATCACTGTGGTATCGACCATCTGGGCACCGTGCAGGGCGAGGACCGCCCCGGTATCGTGCATCGTTTGGATCGCGATACCTCGGGTCTCATGCTTGCGGCCAAGGACGATGACACCCAGCGCGCGCTCCAAAATCTCATTCGCACGCGCACGCTCGACCGCCGCTACATTACGCTCGTTCACGGGCACATAGCCATGGACGAGGGCACCATCAGCACCGGTATTGCCCGATCGACGCGCGACCGCGTGAAGATGGCGGTTTCGGACGATCCCTTTGCGCGCCAAGCCATCACGACCTTCAAGGTCCTTGAGCGTTTTGATTCCACGCGTTTTGACGACGGCTACACGCTCGTCGAGTGCCACCTGTTTACGGGCCGCACACATCAGATTCGCGTGCATATGCGCCATATCAACCACGCCTGCGTGGGCGATCCACTCTACGGCAAGTGCGATGCACGCGCCGATCAGGGTCTGACTAGGCAATTCCTTCATTCCTGGCGCGTCGCATTCGACCATCCCGTGACGGGGGAGCGCATTGAGTGCCGCGACGAGCTGCCGTGGGATCTCGCTGCGGTTCTTGACGACCTGGCCCCGCGCTCGCTTGGCCGCACCGCTGCCGGCGACGAAATCGTCCCGCAGCTCGGTCTGCTCGAAGCCTAGCCAGTATTAGGTGGTTTCTTGAACTCGGTAAGCCTGCGGTAAGATATACGGTTGTTTACGTAACGCGTTGCTGGGAGCCTGCATGCTCGCCTTTTTACAAACCAACACACCCATCGTGATCTTCAACCAGATTGTGGTTACGCTGCTCACGGTCTGCTTTCTGTACCAGGTGGTCTTCTTTGTCATTGGCGCTCTTCGTGGCGAGGTCGCGCCCCCTAAGGCCAAAAAGCTGCATCGTTATGCCTTCTTTATCGCGGCACATAACGAGGAGGCCGTGATCGCTAACCTTGTTCGCTCCATCAAGGACCAGGATTATCCGTCCGAGCTTATCGAGGTCTTCGTGGTCGCCGATGCCTGCACCGATAACACGGCGCGGCTCGCGCGCGAGGCGGGCGCCATCGTCTATGAGCGCAATGACCTGGCCCGTAAGGGCAAGAGCTGGGTCATGGACTTTGGTTTCGATCGCATTCTCAACGAGTATCCCGACACGTTTGAGGGTTACTTTATCTTCGATGCCGACAACGTTATCTCCCGCGATTACGTCTCCAAGATGAATGATGCCTTTGACCAGGGCTTTCATGTGGTCACGAGCTATCGTAACTCCAAGAACTTCGGCAGCTCGTGGATTTCGTCTGCCAACGCCACCTGGTATCTGCGTGAGGCCCGCTTCCTCAACAACGCGCGTAATATCTGCAAGACTTCCTGCGCTGTCTCGGGTTCGGGTTACCTCATCTCCGCCAGTGTTATCGAGGGCATGCACGGCTGGCAGTTCCATACACTGACCGAGGACATCCAGTTCACCACGTTCTGCGCCATTCACGGCATCCGCATCGGTTATGCGCCGGCGGAGTTCTTTGACGAGCAGCCGGTTACGTTTAAGGCGTCCTGGAAACAGCGCATGCGTTGGACCAAGGGCTTCTACCAGGTCTTTTTTACCTACGGCAAGCATCTTGTCAAATCGACGTTTCGCTATCATCGCTTTGCCGCATATGACATGTTTATGACCATCGCTCCGGGCATGCTGCTGTCCCTGATCTCCATGCTCGCCAACGCTACCTTTCTCATCGTGGGCGGGCTTTCGCATGGCTTCTTGGCTACCGAGGTCGAGATGCAGGCTTGTGCCGCCTCGCTCATTATGACTTTCGCCATGATGTACCAGACCTTCTTTATCCTGGCGCTGCTCACGACCATTTTCGAGTACAAGCACATTCATTGCGCGCAAAAGTGGCGTTTGTTGACTAACCTGTTTACCTTCCCGATCTTTATGTTCAGCTATATCCCCATCACGGTGGCTGCACTGTTCCTAAAGGTCGACTGGGTCCCGACGCAGCACGCCGTCAACGTTACCCTCGACGAGGTCATGCAAGGCGCCAAATAACCACCATCAAAACCACCACAAAGGGGACAGGCACCTTTGTGGTGGTTTTTGCTTTTGAGAGGGCTGTCCCGGGAGGTGTCCTGTGGTCTATATCCCATTTTGGATCTGCGTCTTTGCCGGCGCGGCGATTGATGCCCGTGAACGACGCTTTCCCAATGAGCTTGCCGGCGCGTGTGCGGTGGCGGCGTTTGCGGGCGTGTTGCTGGATGCGGGCTTGAACGCGGCACTTGACCACGCTGGCCTTGCGGTCATCGTGTATCTTTCTCTTGTGCTGACTGAGTCGCTTTGGCGGCGCCTCCGTCAAACCACGGGCATCGGCATGGGAGATGCCAAGGCACTCTTCGCGCTTTGCACGCTCGACCCTATGGGCGGCATCGTGGCATTTGCCGTCGCGCTCCTGGCCCTTGCCGCCGCCTGTCTCATCGCAAAATCGCGATCCCTTCCTTTGCTGCCGTTTTTGGTGCCGATTTTTGCCATAATCGAGGTCGTGGGCTGCACATTGTAACCGATTGCGCATCCTTCTTAAGGAGCATGCCATGGCAACTAATCAAGAAACGGCCGTCATTAAGGCTCGCATGGATCGTATTCCCTCGACGTTGTCGCCCGAACTTGTCGAGCGCATTTCCGCCGATCGTGCTTCGGGTGCCGTCAACCCGTATCGTTGCAATGACGACCAGGTCATTCGTCGTGTTGAGCGATCAGCGGACGAGGGCACGCTGATGCGTCCGGCATTTATGCGCGATACCGAAAAGATTCTTCATCTTCCGGCGTACACGCGTTATGCAGGCAAAACGCAGGTCTTTAGCTTCCGAAGCAATGATGATCTGTCGCGCCGCGGTTTGCACGTGCAGCTTGTCTCGCGCATTGCACGCGATATCGGCCACGCTCTTGGGCTCAACTGCGATCTAATCGAGGCGATTGGCTTAGGCCACGACTTGGGCCACACGCCTTTCGGCCATGCCGGTGAGCGTTTTCTCAACGATATCTATCATGAGCGCACGGGTCGCCACTTTTTCCATAACGTGCAGTCGGTCCGCGTGCTCGACGCCCTGTATGGCCGCAACGTGTCGCTCCAGACGCTCGACGGCGTGCTATGCCACAACGGCGAGTACGAACAGCGTGTTTTTGAGCTTTCGGACATGGGTTCCTTTGACCAGTTCGACCGAACCGTCGAGGAATGCATTGCCACAGGCTATAGCGCGATTGAGCACCTGCGTCCCATGACGCTCGAGGGCTGTGTGGTTCGCATTTCGGATATTCTTGCCTACGTTGGGCGCGATCGACAAGACGCCATTGCGGCAGGCCTGCTGTCGCCCGACGCTTTTGACGATGGTCGGGGCGGCGCCTATAACAGCTGGATTCTCACGCACGCTTCCATCGATATCGTTGACCATAGCTACGGCAAACCGCGTATCGAGATGAGCGAGGACCTGTTTGAGGAGATCCGCCGGGCGAAGCGTGAGAACTACGAGAAGATCTATAGCAAGGGCGGTATCGAAGGCGATTCCGAGGCGGAGTTGCGTGAGGCCTTCGAAAAGCTCTACGACCGTTGCCTACAGGATCTAAATAAAGGCGACGAGTCCTCTTACATCTTTAAGCATCATATTTCGCGCATTGAACAGCAGCTTTCCTACTACGATCGCACCTATGCCTGGCAGGACGACAAGGATCAAGCGGTGGTGGATTACATCGCGAGCATGACGGACGGTTATTTCTGCGAGCTGACGAGCAAGCTATTCCCTGGTCTGGAGTTTCCGCATCGTACCTATATTAACGAACGGTAGTTCGTATCCTTTCGGTATACTGTTGACGAACAAAGCTTTTGATTGATGCATGGGATGGCTATGGACGACCTTTTTTCTGCCTCGACGCGCGAGCGTTCCTTTAAAAATGCGCCGCTCGCGGTGCGCATGCGTCCCAATTCGCTCGACGAGTACGTGGGCCAGCAAAAGGCCGTTGGCAAGGGTTCGTGGTTGCGTGCGGCGATCGAGCATGATGTGCTATCGAGCGTGATTCTGTATGGGCCTGCCGGTACGGGCAAGACGACGCTGGCGCATATTATCGCCAACCATACCAAGAGCGAGTTTGTTGAGGTCAGCGCCGTCACGGGTACCGTGAAGGACCTGCGTCGCGTGATCGACGAGGCAAAGACGCGCCTGAATACATATGACCGCCGTACCATCTTGTTCATCGACGAGATTCACCGTTTTTCGAAGTCGCAGCAGGATGCGCTTTTGCATGCGGTTGAAAACCGTACCGTCATTATGATTGGCGCCACGACCGAGAACCCGTACTTCGAGGTCAACTCCGCACTGTTGTCGCGTGGGCGAGTGGTAGAGCTTGAGCACCTGAAGGACGAGGATATCGCCACGCTCATTGAGCGTGCGCTCAAGGCGCCGCAGGGTTTGGGCGGCAAGTTCTCAGCCGATGAGGATACAGTCAAGACCATTTGCACACTGGCTGCGGGTGATGCGCGCTCCGCGCTCACGACGCTCGAGCTTGCGAGCGAAATTGCCGTTACGCGTCCCGATACTGAGGGAACGCCAGCGCCGGCGGCGGGGGAACGCTATCCCATTACCGTGGATGACGTAAAGATTGCCAATCCGCGTCGTGGCTTTACCTATGACAAAAACGGCGACATGCACTACGACGTTATTAGTGCGTTCATTAAGTCCATGCGAGGCAGCGACCCCGATGCCACCATCTATTGGCTTGCGCGAATGATCGATGCGGGGGAGGACCCTAAGTTTATCGCCCGACGCATCATGATCCATGCTTCCGAAGACGTCGGTAACGCCGATCCGCAGGCCCTGCTTATAGCGCACGCTGCGTTTAAATCTGCCGAGGTCATTGGGTATCCCGAGTGTCGCATTAACCTGGCTCAGGCTGCGCTCTATGTGTGCCTGGCGCCTAAGTCCAACGCGTGCGAGGCCTCGATTGATGCGGCGCTGGCCGATATCCACAGTAGTGGTCTTCGCGAGGTGCCCAGCTATCTGCGCGATCGCCATCGTCCGGGCAGCGACGAATACGGTGTGTATAAGTATCCGCATGACTATCCCGAAGGCTGGGTCGAGCAGCGCTATTTGCCCGAGGGGCTGGAGCGCGGCGCCTTCTGGCATCCTGCCGGCCGTGGTTGGGAAGAGTGGCGCGTAGAGCAAAGCGAACGCGACCGGAGCGGGAATGCTCCGAAGTAACTGCTGATTATTTTGTCCCAGGATCTCACGCTTGGCATGTTCGGTCCCCTTTGGGGTACCATGAACAGCGTCTGTATTTCGATTCCTTTGGGAGGCTTGTATGAGTCCCATCCAAATCGCCCTGCTGGTGCTCGCCGTTGCCGGCGTGTGGGCCGTCGTTGAGCTTGCACTCACACTGCGTAAGACTCGCACCGTCGTTGACTCGCTCGATAAGACCGTGAACGATCTTAACAACACTATCGCCGAGGCACAGCCCGTGGTTGCCAAGCTTGATGGTGCCGTCGATGAGTTGACGCCCGCCTTGGCGCAGATGGAGCCGCTGCTCAAGTCGAGCAAGACCGCCGTCGACGCCTTGACCTCCAACCTCGTTGAGGTTGAGGCGGTCGTTCGCGACATCTCCGAGGTTACGGGCAGCATGGCCGAGGCCAGTAATGCCGTATCGAGTGTGACTGATTCCGCTGCTGGCGCCGTGCAGAAGCTCTTCAATAAGGTGAAAGCCCCTGCAGCCGACGCCGATCGCAAGCTCGCCGCTGCCGCCGCCGAGGCCGAGCAGCCTACCGAGCGCGTCCTGATTGGCGACGACGATGCCGCTGCTGATGACGATGATGTTCAGAAGCCCGCAGCCAAGCCTGCTCAGTATTACACCTATACGCCCGCCGAGACCTCCGAGGAGTCCTGTGATGAGTAGCGAAGCAACCTGCCCCATCACGCTGACCGTTGCCGGGGACCCGCGTCTGGCGCGCCTGGTGCGTATGACGGCCGCCAACGTTGGTGCGCTGTGCTCCATGTCCGTCGATCGCATCGAGGATATTCGTATGGCGGCCGAGGAAGCCTTCATCTTTGGCTGCACGGCGGTTAATTCCGATGACATTACGATCAGGTTCGATGTCGACGAGTCTCACGTTGGCATGACCTTTACCTTTGGCGATCAGGCCGCTGTCGACGAGGATGACCAGGCTGCCGTGTATGCCGAGCTCATTTTGGCGAGCGTGTGCGATTCCTACGAAAAGACTTCGGCGCCCCTGACGCTTTCCCTCGACCTCAAGGCGGATATCTAATATGACCGAACGTTCCCGGAGCGGTAAGACCGCTTGGGACAAGGAGAAAACCCGCGAGCTGTTTCGTCGCTATAAAGAGACCGGTGATCCGGACGCTCGCGAGCAGCTCGTTATGTCCCATATGAACTTGGTAAGGTTTCTTGCCAACAAATTTAAGAACCGCGGCGAGCCGCTCGACGACCTGATGCAGGTTGGTTATCTGGGCCTGCTCAAGGCGATTGATCGTTTTGACCCCGAGCGCGGCCTCGAGTTCACTACGTTTGCCACGCCCACCATTCTGGGCGAGATTAAGCGCCACTTCCGCGACAAGGGTTGGAGCGTACGCGTTCCACGCCGTCTGCAGGAGCTCTCGGCTAAGGTCAACCAGGCCACCGACAAGCTCACCAACGAGTTGCAGCGCTCGCCCAAGGTTGAGGAAATCGCCGAGTACCTGGGCGTGACCGTCGACGAGGTGCTCGAAGCCATGGAATCGTCCTCGGCCTACACCTCGGTGCCCATCGAGGCCCCCGGTGCGTCCGACTCCGACGATGCCCCCTCGATTCTCGACCGTTACGCCGATGATGACAACGAGCTCGACTTTACCGATGACCGCCTGGTGATCGAGGAGGCCATCCGCGATTTCTCGCCGCGCGAGCGCGAAGTCATTGAGCTGCGCTTTGTGAAGGGCATGACCCAGATTGAGATTGCCAAGAAGCTGGGCATCTCGCAGGTGCAGGTCTCGCGCCTGCTTCGCCGTACCCTTAAGAAGATTCAAGACAAAATTGACCCCGACGGAGTGATGATTCGTTCATGAGTGAACACCCCCAACAAACCGATCGCGTGCTGCGCGACACCCGCATTCTGACGCTGCGCATTTGGGCTGTTGTCGGCTGCATTGTCATCGCCGCTGTCATCTTTAACCTTATGGGCATCCTGGCACCGGTTATCGAGTTTCTTGCCGTCGGCTCCATCATTGCTTTTGTGATGTCCCCGATCACCAACTGGCTTGAGCACCATGGCGTGAATCGCGGCATCGGTTCGCTTATCGCGCTGATTGTTGTCGTTGCCGTGCTCGTCGGCGTCGTTTGCATCTTGTCGCCGATTCTTTTTGGTCAGATCATGGAAGTCCTGAGCCGCCTGCCCGAGCAGCTTCGTGTTGCGGGCGGCGACCTCAATGAGATGATCTCGCATGCCAAGACGCTCAACAACACGCCGCTCAAGGAGTATTTGGACGATAATCTTTCGTCGCTTGTCACCGTGGCATCGAAGTACGTGTCTCAGATCGCTGCCGAGCTTGGCCGCGGTGTGTTCCCGCTCATCACCAATACGGCCTCGCAGCTGTTCGTGATCTTCCTGGGTCTGGTGCTCGCGTACTGGATGGCCTGCGACTACCCTCGCATGCACCACGAGATTTGCACCATCATCGGTCAGGAGAAGGAGACCTCGTACCGCTTTATGGTCGCCATCCTTTCTCGCTCTGTCGGCGGCTACATGCGCGGTATGGTCGTGACGTCCATCTGCGGTGGTTTCCTTGCCTTTATCGGTTTTATGATCATCGGCCATCCGTATGCGGCGCTCATGGCTATCTTTACCGGCATCATGCATTTGGTTCCGGTCGTCGGTCCATGGGTGAGCGCAGCAATCGCCACAGTGCTCGGTTTCATGTTCAGCCCCATGTTGGCGTTATGGACGCTCATCGTGACGATGGTCGCGCAAAACGTCACCGATAACGTGATTTCGCCTAAGGTCATGCAGAGCTCGGTGCAGGTGCATCCCATCATGAGCCTCACGGCGCTCGTTATTGGCTCGGCACTCATGGGCCCCATCGGCATGATTATTGCCATCCCGCTTTGTGCGGCCCTCAAGGGCATCTTCGTGTACTACTTCGAGAATGAGACCGGCCGTCAGCTTGTGGCCTATGACGGCGCCGTGTTTAAGGGCACACCGTACCGCGATGCCGATGGCAACCCGGTCGCCGCCTACGACGCGCTCGGCGACGACACCTTCATCTACGAGTCCGAGCTCATCGGCAACGAGACTGCGCCCGAGGCCCAGGCGATGCCTAAGCCCGAGTTCGATAATCCCTGGATCAAGCTGTCGGGCCTGCAGCCCGATGCGACGGGTTTCTTCAAAAACCCCTTCGCCAAAGACGATGATTCCAATTCGGTCGACGATACCAAAACAGGTATCGACGGCTCCATGGACGATTCGGATTCTAAATAGGCCCTATTAACGTTTCTTGAAGTTGTAAATGACAATAAACGCGAGCAAAGCGATTGATAAGGGGCCGGCTACATAGAAAAAGAGAACGTCAATTGCGCGTAGAGTGTAATAAGCCTTATCGCCGGACATTACTGCATACAATACGTAGCCAAATGCTGGTTGGTTTGCGTACCAGCAGGAGAAGGCCAAGAGCGCTAAAAGTGCTAGTACCAGAAGTGCATTCAGGACAAATCGTTTACTTTTCATCGATCGCTCCTTCCGGGTGACTCTTATATGTAATTCTACAGCATTCCTTTTTCAAAGGATCGCACAGTACTGAATAACGTGCACTTTCGCTGGAGGGTCGCTGTTTGGCGGCCCTCTTTTTTGCACTTGCGCGGTGGGATGGTAATATCGTTACGTTTGAACTGTTTCGATGTGAAACCGAGGAGATTCCCTCTATGAGTGCTGACTACCCGTCAATGACTACGGCCGAGATCCGCTCCAAGTTCCTCAACTTCTTTGAGGAGCGCGGTCTTAAGCTCTATCCTTCTTCGTCCCTCGTCCCCGACGATCCTTCGCTGCTGCTTGCTAACGCCGGCATGAACCAGTTTAAGGAGTATTACCAGGGCAAGAAGACCATGAAGGAGATCGGCGCGATCTCCTGCCAGAAGTGCGTCCGCACCAACGACATCGATTGCATCGGCGAGGACGGCCGTCACCTGTCCTTCTTCGAGATGCTCGGCGACTTCTCCTTTGGCGGCGTCTCCAAGCAGCAGGCCTGCGCTTGGGCCTTTGAGCTCATCACCAAGGAGTTCAAGCTGCCGCTCGATCGCCTGTACTTCACCGTCTTTACCGAGGACGACGAGACCCATGACGTGTGGCGCTCCCTGGGCGTTGCCGAGGATCACATCTCGCGCCTGGGCGAGGACGACAACTTCTGGGCTGCTGGCCCCACCGGCCCCTGCGGTCCGTGCTCCGAGATCTACTTTGACATGGGCGAGGAGGTCGGTTGCGGCAGCCCCGACTGCAAGCCCGGCTGCGACTGCGACCGCTTCCTTGAGTTCTGGAACCTCGTGTTTACCCAGTACGACCGCCAGGAGGACGGCTCCATGCCGGAGCTGCCGCACCGCAACCTCGATACGGGCATGGGTCTGGAGCGCATGGCCGCTATCATGCAGCACAAGACCGCCAACTACGACGGCGATCTGATGCAGCACCTCATCAAGCTCGGTGAGGAGATCAGCGGCAAGACCTATGACGCCGACGATTACTCCGGCGCCAGCCGTTCCCTGCGCATCATCGCCGACCACTCCCGTGCCGTCGACTTTATGATCTCCGATGGCATCCTGCCCGGTAACGAGGGTCGCGAGTACGTCCTTCGTCGCCTGCTCCGCCGTGCCGTGTTCCACGGTCGCCTGCTGGGCATCGAGGGCGCCTTCCTGACCAAGTTTATCGACGAGGTCAACGCCCAGATGGGCGAGGCCTATCCCGAGCTGCTCAAGAACGTCGCACTCGTCAAGGGTATCGTCGCTTCCGAGGAGGAGCGCTTCTCCACGACACTCGATAACGGTCGCGTCTACCTGGACGAGGCCCTGGCCGCGCACGCCGACGGCGCTGTCCTTCCGGGCGACGTTGCCTTTAAGCTGCACGACACTTTTGGTTTCCCCATCGACCTGACCGTCGAGATTGCCGGCGCCGCTGGCCACGACGTCGATATGGACGGCTTCACCGCCTGCATGGAGGACCAGAAGGCCCGCGCTCGCGCCAACGCCAAGGGCGACGCCTGGGGCAGCTTCAACGACGTGTGGGTCGAGCTTTCGGACAAGGTCGCCTCGACCGAGTTCGACGGCTATGACAATGATGTGATCGGGGGCGCCAAGGTTGTCGCCATCGTGCGCAACGGCGAGTCTGTCGAGTCCGCCGCCGCGGGCGAGGATGTCGAGGTTGTGCTCGACCGCACTCCGTTCTATGCCGAGATGGGCGGCCAGCAGGGCGATGCCGGCGAGCTTTCCGCCGAGGGCGTTGCGTTGACCGTCGCCGATACCAAGAACCACAACGGCCTGTATGCCCACGTCGCGCAGGTCGCCGAGGGCACGCTGACCGTTGGTGCTACCGTGACTGCCGCGCTCGACGCCGAGCGCCGTGGTTTCCTGCGCCGCAACCACACCGCCACCCACCTGCTCGACGCTGCGCTTAAGCAGGTCCTGGGCGAGCATGTCTCCCAGGCTGGCTCGCTGGTGACGCCCGAGCACCTGCGCTTTGACTTCACGCACTTCGAGGCCCTGTCCTCCGAGCAGCTCAAGGCTGTCGAGGACCTGGTCAACCAGCAGATCTTCGCCTCCAAGCCGGTCGTGACCCGCGTCATGGGCATCGACGAGGCCAAGGCCGCCGGTGCTGTCGCCCTGTTTGGCGAGAAGTATGGCGACGTCGTCCGCGTTGTCTCCGTGGGCGCCGAGGACCAGCCGTTCTCCCGTGAGCTCTGCGGTGGCACCCATGCCGCCAACACCGCCGAGATCGGCCTGTTCAAGATCATTTCCGAGTCCTCTACGGGCTCCAACGTCCGCCGTATTGAGGCCGTGACCTCTAAGGGTGCTCTCGACTACATGGCCGACCGTCTGGCGCTCGTCGACGCCGCCGCTGCTGCGCTCAAGTGCCGCGTGGATGAGGTTCCCGCCCGCGTGGAAAACCTGCAGGCCGAGCTGCGCGAGACTTCCAACAAGCTCAAGAAGGCGCTGACCGGTGGCTCCTCCGACGCTATCTCCAGCGCCATCGAGGGCGCCGTCGAGCTCGACGGCTACAAGCTTGTCGTCGCTGAGCTCCAGGGCCTTGAGGCTGCCGACCTGCGCAACGTCTGGGATACCGTGCACCAGAAGGTCGCCGGTCCTGTCGCCTGCGTCGTTGCCAGCGTGACCGAGAAGGGCACCCCGGCCCTGCTCGCCGCCGGCTCCGATGACGCTGTCAAGGCCGGTTTCCACGCCGGCAACGTGATCAAGCAGATCGCGGGCCTGGTCGACGGTCTCGGTGGCGGCCGTCCCAACATGGCCCAGGCCGGTGGCAAGAACGCCGCCGGCATCGCCGATGCCCTCGCGGCCGCTAAGACCGCGCTCGGCGCCTAAGAATCTAGGTAGTCGCTGTGGTCGCGCTTGCGCTGGACATAGGGGAGACCAGGATCGGCATCGCCGTCTCGAGCCGTGATGGCAAGATGGCGATGCCTGTCAAGGTGCTTCCGGCTGCTGAGGTCACTGGCATGGCAAAGACGTTCCGTTACCTGGTCGAGGACTATGAGCCCGATATCCTGGTAAGCGGGCGTCCCTTGACCATGGCCGGTGAGCCTGGCCCCCAGGCCGAGCGCGTCGCCGCCGTGGCCCAAAAGATTGCCGACGAGCTCGATCTTCCGTTGGAGTTTGAGGACGAGCGCCTGTCCTCGCAAGAGGCAAAGCGTATCCTGCGCGAGCAGGGCCTCAACGAAAAGCAGATGAGGGGCAAGATTGACATGATTGCCGCCAGCCTGTTTTTGCAGACGTGGCTTGATCGTAAAAACGAGGAGGTTTCGCATGCCTAGCGCTCCCGATCCGCGCCAGCCGAATCGTACACGTCAGCCGGTGTCGCGCCCTGCCCAGCCTGGCCAGCGTCCGGCACAGCCGACCCAGCGCGCAGCTCAGTCTGCCGCGCGCCCGGTGCAGTCCTCCTCTCGTTCGGCCCAACCTGTTCAACGGACGGGTCAGCAGCCTTCTGCTCGTTCGGTTCAGCATCCGGCTTCTCACGCGGCTCAGCAGCCAACTGCTCGTACGGCCCAGCCTGTTGGCGGTACACGCTTTAAGCAGCAGGCACCTACCCAGCGAACGCAGGCCCCCCAATCGCATTCGCATCACGCTTGCGGTTCGCATGGCGTTGCTCCGGCGACCCGCTCGAGCTACAACACGCATGCTCGTCGCGGTGCCCAAAAGAAAAGCTCCCCGGTGCCCATGATTGTCGGCGTCGTGGTGGCCGTAATCGCGCTTGCTACTATCGCTTTCTTTGTCGTGCCTGCCGTCAAGGGCTTCTTTACCGGTGAGGATACGAAGGTCACGGCTGGTCAGCAGGTTACGGTGACCATTCCCGACGGTGCTTCGGGCGATACGATCGCCTCGATTCTCTCCGAGAACCATATCGTTGAAAATCCCAAGGATTACTACGCGGCGGTGAAAAAGCTCAACGCCGATATGTCGCTTAAGCCTGGCACCTACTCGTTCACCACGCTCATGGATGCGACCAAGGTTGTTCAGCAGCTCATGGAAGGACCCAACGCGGGCTCCAATGCGCTGACTATCCCTGAGGGCCTGACGGTCGATCAAGTCGCCGACCGTGTGGCCCAGGCCTACGGCAGCATCACTAAGGAAGACTTCCTCAACCAGGCCAAGGCCTCCAACTACGTGGACGACTATAGCTTCCTTAAGGGCGCCGCCAACGACTCGCTCGAGGGTTTCTTGTTCCCCAAGACCTTTTCGTTGGGTGATTCGCCGACGGCCGATGACGTGATTCGCGCCATGCTCGATCAGTTCAAGACCGAGTACAAGTCGCTTGACTTTGCGAGCTGCGAAGCCAAGATCAAGGAGCGCTACGGTGTGGAGATGTCCGACTACGACATCGTCAACCTGGCCTCTATCGTTGAGCGCGAGGGCCTCAACGCCGATCAACGTGCGCACGTGGCCTCGGTCTTCTACAACCGCCTTGCCGGCAAGCTAGACGGTCTGCGCTATCTCAACAGCGATGCGACCATGATGTATGTTACCGGTGGCGAGGTTACCGCCGACGACCTGCAGAGCGATAGTCCGTATAACACCTATAAGCACGAGGGCCTGCCACCCACGCCCATCTGCTCTCCGTCGCTCGAGGCACTCAAGGCCACGCTTGAGCCGACCGACTCCGATGACCTGTATTTCTACATTACGCAGGACGAGGAGTACTTCTCGCAAACCTACGAAGAGCATCAACAGTCTTGGAATTAGCATGAGGATTTTTAGCCCCAAACGATACGTTGTCTCGGTCGATCGCATCGACCTTGATACCCTGTGGGCCGACGGCAAACGCGCCATTCTGCTCGATCGCGATAACACCCTGGTGCCGCGCGACACCGAGCAGGTTCCCGCTGCGGTTTCCGCTTGGCTCGACGCCGCCCGCGCCAAAGGCTTTAAGCTGTGCATGGTGTCCAACAACTGGCATCGCGATCAGGTCATGAGCTCTGCACGCGAGCTGGGACTCGAGGCCATCAGCCACGCCATGAAGCCCGCCCCGTTTGCCTTGAAGGCGGGTCTTAAGCGCCTCGGCGCCACGGCAGACGAGGCGGTGCTGATCGGCGATCAGCTGTACACGGACGTGTGGAGCGGTAACTTTGCCGGCGTTGACACTATTCTGGTCAAGCCGCAGGCAACCCAGGACCTGTGGTACACGCAGATCTTCCGTATCTTTGAGCGCCGGGCCCTGCGCGACCTTCCCTGCGAGGAATAGGTTTCGCCATGTCTCAGCACATCAAACACGGCTGCGACCATATCTTCTTTATCGGCTTTTTGGGCGCGGGCAAGTCGACGCTCGCGCGTAACGTGGGCACTATGTTCAAGCGTCGATTCATCGATACCGATCGTTTGGTTGTGCGTCGATGTGGCAAGTCGGTGACCGAGATATTTGAGACCGAGGGCGAGGATCGTTTTCGCGAGCTCGAGACCTCGGCACTCCGTTCGCTTCAAAGCGAGCGCAGCCTGCTGGTGTCGTGCGGGGGTGGCATCGTCGAGACGCCGGTGAACATTGAGCTGATGCACGAGATGGGTATATGCGTGTACCTCGAAGGAGACTTTGAGGACTCGTTGCGCCAGATTCGCCGCTCCGATACCCGGCCCGATTTCCGCTCGCCCGAGCACGCTGCGCGCCTGTTTGAGCATCGCCGTCCGCTGTATCGCCAGGCCGCCGATATTACCCTTGATATTCGCAACAAGTCCTTCGAGGACGTTTCCTACCTTTGTGCCGAGATGCTTTTGGAGCGTGGACTGCTATGATTCGCCGTCAACTTATCAATTTCCAAAACCGCAGTGTCGATGTCCGCGTCGGATTGGGCGCGTTCGAGGAGCTGCCGCGCATGTTTGCCTCGGCTGTGGGCAAGCCTAAGCGCGCGATGGTGGTTTGGAACGACGCTACATCCGAGCGTTTTGGCGAGGCTGTCGAGCATGCACTGGTTGACGCCGGTTTTGCCGTGTCGTTGCTCGTCCTCGAGGTTTCGCCTGCCGGTGCTACGCTGGTCGATGCCGATACCGTCTTTGGCGCCCTGTCGGCTAATGGCATTACTTGCGACGATCTCGTTGTCGCTGTCGGCGACACGGCGACCTGCTCAGTCGTTTGCTGGTGTGCCAATCAGTGGTGCGGTCGCACCGAGTGCGCCTTGCTGCCGACGACGTTCGATGCCATGCTCACGGTCGCGACGACCATGAAGCCGCTCGTTGCCTCGTCGGCGAATGCGCTTCCCGCTATCGCGTTTCGTCCCGAGCCGGGCTTGGTCGTGTGTGACCTTGATCTTGTTCGCGAGGCGGACCCCGATGACCTCAAACTCGGCTATGTGGTACTTGCTGGCACCATGCTTTCGAGCAGCAAGTCCCGCTGGAATCAGTTTACCGAGACCGTCCCCGAGATTCTCGCGGGCGAGGAGGTCGCGCTCGTCAATGCCGTTCAGTGGTCTCAGACTGCCCGTAAGGACGTACTGATGGCTACGAATCCCAGCGCCCGCCATGCGCTCGATTTTGGCAAGATGGGGGAGCGTACCCTGCGCGTCTGCCTGGGTAAAGCCGCGGCGCAGGTCCCTGCCTACCAGCTGTTGTCCGAGGGCATGCGCTTTGAGGCACGCCTAGCACATGATGCCTGCGACTTTGATATCGATTACGTCTTTGAGGTCGATGACTGTCTGGAGGACTTTGGTATCGAGGAGCTTGCCTTCGATCTGGAGCCTGCCGCATATATCGAGGAGTTCCGCAGGCAGCAGTTTGTCCGCTCGAACCGTAGCATGTTGCCGCTGCCCGCGGCGCTCGGCGCCATTCGTCTAACGAGCGTTGAGGACGAGGTTCTCGACCGCCATGCTCACGCATACTTGGCTTCTCGCAAAGATCTTCTCTAGGATTTATTGACATCCATCGTCTTTCGTATCATGTTGAGGGGCGGGTTTCCAATCGGTTGCGAATCGCTCGCGATTCCGTACGTTGATTGAGTCCGTCCCGTCTTTATGAAGACAACAAGAAAGGAATCTGCATGTCTGAGTTTGCTGCCGGTCCTGCCGGTCGTATCGAGCGTGTCCGTGCCCTGATGGTTGAGCGCGGTTACGACGCCATCGTGGTGCGCGACGAGGCCAATCTTCGTTGGCTTACGGGCGTCAAGGGCGTCTTCGATTACACCTTCGAGTTCCCGCACGCTGCGTTTATTACGGCCGACCAGTGCCTGTTCCATACCGACTCGCGCTATCTCAACAGCTTTGAGGAGAACACGCCCGCCGGCAGCCCCTGGGTCTACGACATGGACGAGGGCACCATCCCCGGTTGGGTCGCCGGCAAGATCGCGGCCAACAAGTGCCGCGTCTGCGCTGTCGAGGACGATATGCAGATCAATTTCTACCAGGGTATTCAGCGTGGTCTGGAGGATCGTTCCGTCGCCTGCATGTTGCCGCTGATGCATGACGACATTCGCAAGATGCGCGCCATCAAGGACGCCGAGGAGATCGAGCTCATGCGCCATGCGCAGTCGATCACCGACGCCGCCTTCCAGCACATGCTCGGCTATATTAAGCCCGGTATGACCGAGAAACAGGTCCGCAACGAGCTCGAGAACTTTATGTTCGCCAACGGCGCCGACAGCCTGGCCTTCGGCTCCATCGTGGCGAGCGGCCCCAACACCGCCAACCCGCATGCCGTCCCGAGCGACCGCGTGATCGAGAAGGGCGACTTCGTTCTCATGGATTATGGCGCGGGCTACTGCGACTATCGCTCCGATATGACGCGTACCGTCGTGATGGGCGAGCCCACGCCCGAACAGCTCGACCTGTACGCGCTCGTGCGCCGTACGCACGAGGAGTGCGTCGCCGCCATCCATCCGGGCGCCGAGGGCAACGACATTTTCAAGCTTTCCAAGAAGATCATTGGCGATGCCGGCTATGGCGATTACTACAACCATGGTCTGGGCCACGGCGTGGGCATTGACATCCACGAGCTGCCCAACTTCAACCGCAGCAAGAATATCATCGAGGTCGGCTCGGTTATCACCATGGAGCCCGGCGTGTATCTGCCCGGTGTGGGCGGCGTGCGCCTGGAGGACTACGGCGTGGTTACCGAGAACGGCTACGAGCCCTTCACCAAGACACCGCATGACCTTCACGTTATCGACTGCTAGCCCTCTTCGATAGATTTTTGGGCGGGGTGTCCGGAGCAATTCGGGCGCCCCGCGTTCTCTTTTTATGCGCTCGCTGCAGGCGCCGTCTGCAAGTGTATAATTTCGGTCGTATGTAATTTGGACGCTTGTGCGTTCTGCCCATAAGAAGAAAGGTCGCTATGCCTACCATTTCTACCGCCGACTTCAAGAACGGCCTCGGTCTCCGTATTAAGGACAAGGTTTATACCATCGTCGAGTTCCAGCACGTCAAGCCGGGCAAGGGCGGCGCGTTTGTGCGCTACAAGACCCGCGACATTAAGAGCGGCCGCGTCGTCGAGAACACCTGCAACGCCGGCACCAAGTTCGAGAGCGTCATGCTCACCACCCGTGAGTTCCAGTACCTCTACAACGATGGCACCGACTACATCTTCATGGACAACGAGTCCTATGAGCAGGTTCCCGTTCCCGAGGACATGGTGGGCGAGAACTCCAAGTGGCTGCGCGAGAACGACATCTGCCAGCTGCTCTTCGCCGACGACGAGCTCATGGGCGTGACTCCGCCGATGTTCATCGAGACCACCATCGTCCAGACCGACCCGGGCTTTAAGGGCGACACCGTCCAGGGTTCCACCAAGCCGGCCACGATCGACACCGGCGCTGTCATCCAGGTCCCCATGTACCTCAACGAGGGCGAGGTCATCAAGGTTGACACCCGCGACGGCAAGTTCGTCTCCCGCGTCTAGCAACCAACTTTTCTAGGAGGACTCATGCCCCAGGAAATCAAGATTGACGGCATCGGCATTTCGCCCGATGTTCTGACCGCCATCGTCTCGCGCGCCGTGTCGGATGTCGAGGGCATCGCCTCCGTTGGCGTCAAGGACCTTGCCACCAACCTTGTCTCCATGATGCTCTCGTCCAAGGCCCCGGCTTCCGAGCCGGCGGTCGAGGCCGAGGTCATCGGTGACAAGCTCGCACTCACCGTGCGTGTCGTGGTGTTCTTTGGCTATCCGTTCAAGAAACTCGCCGAGGCCGTTCGCGCCGCCGTGGTCACCGCCATCGATGCCCAGGTGGGCGTTGAGGTCGAGCGCGTTGACGTTTGCATCGACGGCCTCGTTTTCCCCAAGGAGTAACCTTTGAGCCTTAAGGTTTATCGCGGGCGCACGCTTGCCCGCAGTCAGGCGCTGCAGCTGCTGTTCCAGGCCGAGGCCACGGACAGCCCGCTCGAGCGCGTCCTCGAGGGCGATTTCCTGATCTCGAAGGGTCCCCTCGACCCCTATGCGTTGGAGCTGTGCCGCGGTGCCTACGAGCATATCGACCGCATCGACTGCGCTCTGCGCTCCGTTGCCAAGAACTGGGATCTTATGCGCATGCCCGGCGCCGACCGCAATCTGCTGCGTATCGCCGTCTATGAGATGCGTTTCCTCACCGACGAGGAGGTCTCGGACGCCATCGTGATCAACGAGGCCGTCGAGCTTGCCAAGGCCTATGGCACCGACCAGTCCGCGTCGTTCGTCAACGGCGTGCTGGGCAAGATCGCTCGCAGCGAGGAGCTGCCGGGCGAGGACCTGTACCAGGAGCTGCTGGCCGAAGATCGCGCTCGCGAGGAGGCCCAGGCTGCCGAGGCTGCCGCTAAGGTTGCTGTTGCTCAGGCTGAGGCTGGCGTGCTGGCCGAGGATGCGGACGCCGTCGAGGCTGTCGTCGACTCCTTCGAGGAGTAGTCATGCCAGAGGGTTCCGTCCGCAACTTTGACGAGATCTCGGACCGTCTGGATCAGATCATCGCTACCGTTCGCTCCAAGGATACGTCCCTGGAGCGTTCGCTCGATCTGTTTGACGAAGCGATTGAGCTGGGTTCCCGCGCGGTCGATATGGTCGACAAGTTTGAGTTGACGCCGCGTGAGGCCGATAAGCTCGAGCAGGAATACGATGAGGATGCGGCAAACGAATCCCAGGATAGCTAGGCCGCATCTCCGGATACGAATGGTTGATGGCATTCATGAAACGCGTGCGTCTCGATGACGAACTGATTTCACAGGGCATCTGCGCCGATCGCGCGGATGCCCTTCGCACTCTTATGGCCGGCTTGGTCTCGAGTGGCGGCGAGCGCTTGACTTCGCCGGGCCTAAAGGTGACGCCGGGCCTACCGCTGCACGTGAAGGGGCGCATTCCGTACGTTGGACGCGGCGGCCTTAAGCTCGAGGGTGCGCTCGATGCGTTTTGTATCGATCCCACGGGCCTTGCCTGCCTGGACGTAGGCTGCTCTACCGGCGGCTTTACCGATTGCCTGCTCAAGCGCGGAGCTGCGACCGTTGTTTCGGTGGACGTGGGTCGCGCCCAGTTCGATTGGTCGTTGCGTCAGGACGATCGCGTGACGCTGCATGAGCGTACAAACGTGACGCAGCTGCCTGAGCTTGGCTATGCCGGTGCCATCGACCTGGCTGTATGTGATGTCTCGTTTACCAGCATCGCGAATATCATCGACGCCGTGCTGGCGTGCCTGAAGCCTTCGGGTTCGTTCTGCACGCTCGTAAAGCCCCAGTTTGAGGCGCCGGCTGCACTGGTGGGCGACGGCGGTATCGTGACCGACCCCGCCGTCCGCCGCGATACGCTCGTGGCGGCGATTGAGCTTTTTGCCGCCAAGGGCCTGTTCCCGCTTGACGTGTGCGTGTCGCCCATCCATGGCGCTAAGGGCAACGTTGAGTTTTTCCTGTACGGCACAAGGTTTGCCCCCGGCGACTGCACCGACGATGAGCTGCAATCCCAGGTTTCGGTTTTGAGCGAGAAAGCTGCAACGCTATGAAGGTCTTTCTGGTTCCCAATTACTACAAGCAAGAGGCGGTCGAGAGCGGCCTGATGCTCGAGCTTTGGCTTTCGCGCCAGGGCTACGAGGTCGCATGGGCTGCCGACCAGCGCTCCAAGATCCAAAGCGCGCCCGATGTTGACGATGCCGACCTGGTCATTACGCTCGGCGGCGACGGTACGCTGCTGCGCGCGGCTCGTATCCTCAACTACCGCGAGATTCCCATTTTGGGTCTTTCCTATGGTCATTTGGGCTTTTTGACGGCCGCGAGTCCCGAGGAGCGCGACATTTTGCAGGTTGTGAGCGATGCTCTGTCCGGCGAGCTCCACGTGAGCCGCCGCGCCACCATCGCCGCCGATATCGTTTCGGTGCGCGAAGACGGCACGAAGGATGTCGTGCGCACGTTTGCCCTCAACGACATGGCACTTACGCGCGGCCCCCTTTCCGATATGGTTGAGTTTGACATTACGGTGTCCGGCCATCATATCGATCGCCTGCGCGGTGACGGTGTCGTCGTGTCGACGGCGACTGGCTCTACGGGTTACGCGCTCAGTGCCGGTGGCCCCATCGTGAGTCCTGACTATACGGGCATGGTCTGTGTGCCCATCGCCCCGCATACCATTCAGGCTCGCGCTTTTTTGACCTCGCCGAGTGATGTCGTCGAGATCTTTATGTCCGATGATCGCCCGAGCGTGCCGGCGATTGCCATCGACGGACAGTTTATTACTTGCGATGGTACGGTCGAGAGCGTGGCCGTGCGTCGCGGTCCCGGCGATGTGTTGCTTCTGGATTACGGCCCCGAGAGCTTCTATAACTCGGTGAGCCGTGTGTTCTACGGAGTGCGTCATGATCGATGAGCTGCAGGTTTCTAACATTGCACTCATTCGTGAGGCGACGCTGGTGCCGAGTTCCGGCCTGACTGTCCTGACCGGCGAGACCGGTGCCGGCAAGACCGCGCTGCTCTCGGCGCTCAAGCTCATATTGGGCGAGCGCGCGGATTCGTCGACCGTGCGCGAGGGCGAGGCGCTGGCGAGCGTCGAGGCGCGCCTATTCGATGGCCCGCACGACACTGAGGGGTTCACCGTACAGCGCAGCCTTTCTGCCGAGGGCCGCAGTCGCGTAAAAATTGACGGCCGTATCGCCAGCGTGCGTGAGCTTTCGGAGCGCGTCGGCGTGATGATGGATCTTTGTGGTCAGCACGAGCACCAGCGCTTGCTCGATCCGTCGCATCATGTTGCCATGGTCGATGCCTGGGCTGGGCGCGCAGCGCTTGAGGCGCTCGAGAAGTATCGCGCCTGTTTTAAGGCTTCGCGTGACGCCGCCAAGGAACTTCGCCGTGTGGAGGAAGCCTCGCGTGCGCAGGGGAGCCGTGTCGAGGAGGCGCGCTTTGCCCTCGAGCGCATCGGCGAGGTCGACCCCAAGCCGGGCGAGTATGAGGAACTCGAGGAACTGCTGCCGCGCTCCGAACATGCCGAGGTACTGGTCGCCACTGCTAACGATGCCCATGCATCACTTGCCGCCGAAGGGGGAGCGCTCGATGCCGTGAACAGCGCCGTGGCAGAGCTTTCCCGTATGGCTACCGTCGATCGCAAATTGGGCGACATTGCCGATGCGCTTTCGGATGCCTGCATCTCCCTTGAGGATAGCGCGAACGAGCTTCGTGCCTATCGCGATGGCGTCGCCTTCGACCCCCGCGAGCTCGCTCGCATGCGTGAGCGGTATTCCGACCTCAAGGGCCTGTTGCGTCAGTGGGGTCCCACCATGGACGATGTTTTTGCCATGCGCGATCGCTCGCAAGAGCTGCTGTCCTTGGTTGATGATGGCGATGAACAGATCAAAAAGGCGCGTGAATCACTTGGTGCTGCTGAGCGCGAGTTGTTTGCCGCTGCCAAGGCGCTTAAGCGCGCTCGCAATACGGCGGCCCCGCGCTTCTGCCACGAGGTTGGCCGCCAGATGGCTCGCCTGGAGATGGGCGGCGCCGAGCTGGTCTGGGAGTCCCGCGATCTCCCTCGCGCTGAGTGGACACCTGCGGGCCCTTCAAGCTACGAGCTTTTGTATCGTAGCGGCGCTGGATTGACGCCACGCCCTCTGCGCCGCATTGCCTCGGGCGGTGAGCTCAGCCGTGTTATGCTGGCGAGCAAGGTGGTCTTGGGTAATGCTGACGGCGTCGACACACTGGTATTTGACGAGGTCGATGCCGGTGTCGGCGGCTCCACGGCTCGTGCTCTTGCTGGTGTGCTGGCCGATCTTGCCGCTACGCATCAAGTGATTGTCGTAACCCACTTGGCGCAAGTCGCCGTCATGGCCGACAAGCATTATGTTGTCAGCAAGGAGCCGGGCGATGTTCCCCAGACGCATTTGGACGAAGTAACCGGCGAAGCGCGTACCGCCGAAATCGCCCGAATGTTGAGCGGCGATCAGTCGGAGGCAAGCTTGGCCCACGCAAAGCAGATGCTCGAAGAAGCTCGAGGCTAGGTCGTATCAGCGGTGTTGGTGGGACAAAATAGACTGAAATTTTTGTCCCACTACGCGTTTTACTCAACGACCTTATCCGGTTGGATGAGCTCCTCGTAGTAGCTGATATGTTCGCGAGCGTCTTCAATCTCGGGCAGCAGGAAGTTGTAGATGACTTCGATGATCATCGTGGCGCTGATCTTGGAGAACGCAAAGTCGCCCGTCGTCAGCAGCGCTTCATGGTTGACGGTATTAAAAGTGTAGTCTGCCAGGCGCGCGAGTGGAGACTTGCTGTCGCTGCTGATGACGACTACGGTGGCACCGCAGTCGCGAGCCGCTTTTGCCATGCGATTCAGTCGGCGCGATTTGCCGGAGTTTGAGATGAGCACGATGACGTCGCCGGGGCGTAGCGTGAGCGCAAACCCGATCGAGGTCTCGCTGATGGTGCTCGCCATGCAGCGCAGGCCCAGCTGCGAAAACTTAAACGTCGCATCGAGCGCGACCGCGTTCGTATTGCCCACAGCCGCAAACTCAATAACCCCTGCATGCTTAAGGGCATGCACAACAGCCGCCAACGTATCGTGGTCGATCCCGTCGATGGTCGCATTAAGCTCGCTCACCTTGGCAGCCAGGATGTTCTTAAGGCTCTGCTCCATATTGTTGAGCGAGACTTCGTCAGTCAGACCCTCGTTGCGCTGGCTTTCCAAATCCCTCGCTAACGAAAACTGAAAGCTGCGGAAGCTGCCAAAGCCAAGCTTGCGGCAGAAGCGCGAAACGGTCGCCTCGGACGTGGCGGCGGCGCGCGAGAGCTGAGCCGCCGTGAGGCGCGGCGCCTCGGACTGGTGCTCCAATATATAGTCGACAATGCGCTGCTCGGACTCGCTGTATCCCTGATGGGTACTAATGAGGGAAAGTGCGCTCTTGCTACTATCGGTCATGGATGGCTCCTGGTTGGCATGAAAAATGGACTCGTTTTGTAATGTCATAGTATAGGGGGATTTTCAATTACAAGATACACCTTGCCGTTTCAAGTGTTGATGGTAAACTTTCACCTACCGTTTACGGTTATGAAAGAACCTTTCACCGGAGAATTGCGCCTTGTCTCTTCTCACGCGGACGGTAGGTTGGTATCTTTCAGTTGTGGAAAAGCGCGCAAGGACGCGCGTGTAGGGGAGCGCCTGCGGGCGCAAAACTAAAAAAGGAGGGACACATGGCTAAGTTTGACATCATCGCCGCCACCGGTTGCCCGACCGGCATTGCGCACACCTTCATGGCGAAGGAGGCGCTGGAGAAGGCAGCTGCCGAGCGCGGTCTGACCATTAAGGTCGAGACTCATGGCCAGGTCGGTGTCGAGAACGAGCTCACCAAGAGCGAGATCGCCGGTGCCAAGGCCGTCGTCGTCGCAGCCGATAAGGATGTCCAGGCTGAGCGTTTCGCCGGCAAGCCCATGGTTTCCGTTGGTGTTTCCAAGGCCCTGTCCGTTGAGGCCGCCGGTAAGCTGATTGACCGCGCGCTCGCCGCCAAGGGCGACAACACGGTTGCAGCCGCTGCCGATGTCGAGGACGAGGTCGAGGAGAAGGAGTCCATCGGCCACGTCATCTACAAGCACCTCATGAACGGCGTCAGCCACATGCTGGTCTTCGTCGTTGCCGGTGGTGTCCTGACCGCCGTCTCGTTCCTGTGGGGCATTACGTCCTTCGATTCGACGGCGTCTGACTACAACAGCTTTGCTGCGATGCTCAAGATCATCGGCGGCATCGCCATGAACCTCATGGTTCCCGTGCTTTCTGCCTACATCGCCGAGTCCATCGGTAAGCGCCCGGCGCTCGTCCCTGGTTTTGTTGCCGGTATGATCGCCATTCAGGGCCTGCCTGTTAACGCCGAGACCGGCATGATCGACGCCGGTGGCGCCGGCGTGGGCTTCGGCTTCCTGGGCGGCATCGTCGGCGGCTTCCTCGCTGGCTATGTCATCCTGCTGCTCGAGAAGGTCTTTGCCGGTCTGCCCAAGAACCTGGACGGCCTCAAGGCCATCTTCCTGTACCCGCTGTTCTCGACGGCTATCGTCGGCCTGGTCATGCTCGGCATTTCCGGCCCCATGGCTGCCATCAATACCGCCATGATGGACTTCCTCAAGGGCCTGTCCGCCTCTGGCGCCGTTGTCTTGGGTCTTGCCATCGGTTGCATGTGCGCCTTTGACATGGGTGGCCCGGTCAACAAGGCTGCTTACGTCACTGGTACTGCTATGCTCACCGAGGCTCTGGCTGCCGGCGTTGGCACCGATACCTACAACTTCGGCACCAACTTCATGGCTGCCGTCTCCGCTGCTTGCATCGTTCCGCCGCTGATCACTACCTTCGCCGTCGTTGTCGGCAAGAAGTACTTCAGCCAGGAGGATCACGACGCCGGTATCGTCAACCTCATTCTTGGTTGCACCCACATCACCGAGGGCGCCATTCCGTTCATGACCAAGAACATCTGGCCGGTCATGCCCATCATGATGCTCGGTTCCTCTATCGCTTCGATTCTGACCATTATGTTCAACGTTCACGATCCGGCGCCTCACGGCGGCTTCCTGGTCCTGCCCGTTGTCGAGAACGGTCCGCTGTGGGTCCTCGCGATCCTCATCGGCGCTGTGGTCGGTGGCATCCTGTTCGTGGCCTTCAAGAAGTACGACTTCGAGAAGAATCAGAAGGCCGCTCCTGTAGCCAAGCCGGTTGAGGCTTCCAAGGCTGCTGCCGTTGATGCCCCTAAGGCCGAGGCTGCCGACTTCGTGAAGGTCGAGAATGTCTTTGTCGCCGAGGACTTCGCTTCTCGTGACGAGGCTCTGAGCTTCGTTTCCAACCAGGCTGTCAAGGCCGGTATCGCCAGCGACGCCGACGCCGTGATGAACGCCTTCCTGGCCCGCGAGGCCGAGGGCACCACGGGCATGATGGAGGGCTTCGCCATCCCGCATGCCAAGTCCGACGCCATTACCGAGGCTGCCGTTATCGTCGTCAAGGACGAGTCCGGCGTGACCGGTTGGGATACCATGGACGGCGCTCCCGTCAACGTGGCCATCGCTCTGCTCATCCCTGGTGCACAGGCTGGCACTACGCACCTCAAGATCCTGTCCAAGGTCGCCGAGGCGCTCATGGACGAGGACTTCCGTGGCACCGTCAAGGGTTCCACCGACGCCGCCGAGATCGCCAAGACGATCAACGCCCGCCTGGTCTAATCCCACAGTACGCGAATAACATCGCCCCCTGTAACAAAGGCGAGGACTCCCTACGGGTCCTCGCCTTTTTTCATGCCCCGGCACCCCGGGACACTCCTCAGTCCCCAACAGGGAATAGATGGCCCTCATCGGCTGAATCACCCACGCGAACAATAATTCAGCCTGAATTCCTTTCACACGATATTTCTTGGACGGAAGCATGTTCCCGCAGCTCGCCTGGCGGGCGGGGCGGTTAAGTTTGTCGCGAGTTCCGCACGCAAAGGAAAGCACTTAATGTGCTTTCCG
>CATXJW010000028.1 GCA_958370325.1 uncultured Collinsella sp.
TGAAAATATCCTACAATTGCAACATGAAGTACTTTAGCAACATAACGGCGATAAGCGAGCTTTCCGAGAGCGAGGGCGTGTTCACCACAGCCCAGGCAGCTCGCATGGACATCTCTCGAGATGCGCTGGCACACTCATGCCGTGCGGGTCGTCTTGAGCGGATATGCCACGGCGCCTACCGGATGGCTGGAACACAGCGCCGAGACACCGACGAGCTCAACGCTTTTTGGAAGCTCACCAATCCTTCCCTTTGCGCGTGGGAGAGAAAGCGCCAGTGGGATGGCATTGCCGTGAGCGGTACGACTGCGGCGAACCTACAGCAAATGGGTGATTTCTATCTGTCCCCCTACAGAATGACCGCACCCATGCGCATCAATACAAGAAGCGAATCCCTTTCTTTTGCAAAGCGCGAGATTGCTGAGCAGGATATCGTTTGGCTCGACGGCCTGCCGGTAACCAAACCCGAGCGCACGCTTGTTGATCTTTGCCTCGATTGCGAGGATCCCTCATTAATTATCGATGCCTATCACGACGCGCTTGGACGTGGGCTCGATACGCAGCGGCTGAAAGAGCTCGTAAAGGAGAACTCTAAAACCGCCAAAAGACGCGAGCTCATGAGGCCTTTGCTGATGGTACTGAACGGGTAACGCGAAACGGAGGACATGGTGAAGTACAAAACGCCTGCCGCATTGGAGATGGCTGTTAGAAATGCCGCAAGACAGTCGCAGATGGATACCAATCGGGCGATTGTCGGTTTCTACTTTCATCGGCTCCTATGTCGCATTTTTTCAGAAGATGACTGCTGCTTTGTGCTCAAGGGTGGCCAAAGCGTCCTGGCGCGAACACTCGATGCGCGTGTCACAAGAGATATTGACTTGGTTGCTCAAGAGGAAAGTCTCGAAGATGCTATTGCCGATCTGGTGCAGGCGGCTTCGATTGATCTGGAGGATTTCGTTTCGTTTGTCTTTGATCGTGCAGAGCGGATCAAAGAAGAAGATGAGTATCGGTGCGGTGCTAAGGTGTGGTTCACCCCCTTTATGGGAACCAAGAAGCTACAGCCAATTTCAATTGACTTGGTAATTGATGAAGTGCGGGGACTTGAGCCTGAGGTTCTTGCGCCGATCGATCGTTTGAATATCGAGGGGCTCCCAGTCTGCGACTATCGAGTATGCCGAGTGGAGAGCGCCCTTGCAGATAAATTGCTCGCAATGATAGAGATGCATGAGGGCCGTGCTTCATCGCGAATCAAGGATATAGTCGACATCTTGGTGTACGCGAGAACTTGCTTCGTCGATGGAGCTACGCTTGTCGAGAGAGTCGAGAAAGAAGCGTCTGCCCGCAAGGTGGTAATGCCGGAAGAGTTCGTGGCGCCTCTCTGGTGGAAACAAAATGGTTCTGCGCAGTATGTAAAGATGGCAAGGCAGGCGGGGGTACTTGATCTCGCGGGGAACATTGCTGGGGCAGAAGATATCGTCAATCGGTTGTATGCACCGTGCTTTAATCATTCGGCGAATATGCGCAAATGGAATCCTCAGACCACGGGATGGGAATAGTCTAGCTAGTTAAGCCGGCGGCAGGATTAGTTCCTGTCGCCGGCTTAAGTCGTTTCTACTGCCTATGTGCTACTCGCAGATTTGGTCGAGCACCTCGGTGATTGTTTTCTTTGCGGCTTCGAGGCCGCGCTGGGCTTGGGCGACAGCAGCCTCGGCTTGTTTCTTCGCCCTTACGACCTCGGCAAAGTGATTGATGGACTCGCTGTACTCGCGCGTGCGCGGGTCGAGCGCCGGCGGGACTTCAATCTCGAACAGGTCGGAGGGGCGGATGGCACGGATGCTGGCTGCTTCAGTCAATGCCTGAATCAACTGCGCCCCATGGCCTTCTGTGAGGTAACCAACGATTATCTCCGAAAACACCACGCGCTCATCTTCGGTCATCGTTTGGAATGACGGACGAATGACGGTGGTGTTATGAGAGGCAACCAGATGCTGCTTCGCGTCATCGGCGCTGACGACGAGCAGGTTGGACGCGCCGTATCGACCCAGCATGCGTGGCATGACGATATCTCCAGCACGGAGCTCATAGCGATCGAGAACGCTGGGATCCACCTTCGCGATTCTTGAGTCCGAACCTTTTGCACTCTCTACAGCGTCTGCAGGCAGAAGGTTGCCGTCTTGAAAATCCTGAGACGAGATGCGGCGTACCTCGACTGCATCAATGTCGTTCGACGTGGTGCTCTCGCGGGGCATAAAAGGTGCTACGCGCGTAAAAGTGTCACCGAGCGTGGCTCTGTAGTTTCGGGTGAGGCTGATAAGGCTGATTTTGCTTTTTGACAGAGCTGCGCGATGCAGGAGTAGCTCACGCGTGGCAAAAGTGGTCGTTTCGATAGGCGTCGACCTGGGCGTATTTGTATTAATACGGGACCAGTCGGGGGAGACAGTAAGGGTGATATCTGAATAATACGATGTTTTGGCCACATATCGAAAACGCAGTCCGGTTTCAATTACGCTGCGGAATGCAACGCTGCGATTTCCCGAAGACAGTATGAGGAGTGCGCATGTCATGTGGGGTCTGGGCTCGGAAAGTGGCAAATAAACGACGCTCTCGATGAGTCCTTCACGTATCAGGATCGTGCGCGCTTGCTCGGCTTTATCAAGTAGGTCGGTGGGCAGCACTACGGCTGCACGAGTGCGATTTGAAAGGGCGAGCGCGTACAGACACCAAATAAAGGGACCCCAGTCGCAAAAATCGAGGTAGCCGGGCTCTAGGTAATCGATCAAGGCGGCGCACTCTTTTTCGATGCCGTGCTTGTCGGCACGGTAATACCCCGATGCGTCGATAAACACCGGCGCTGTATCGTCATTGTCCGTGTTCTGTTTGCCGGGCTCAAGCTCGCAAATGATAGGCACGCCGTTGCCGTTCAGGCTGAAGCATTCGCGAAGTGCCTCGCAGTCAACGGTGCCGGGCAGGCGGACGGTGAGTAGACGACTGTCTTGTTCCAAATTAAGCGCGCGCGAGAGGGCGGCGGCGGTGAGACGTGGCAACGATGAGGTAGTTTCGCGCATGTATAGGGCCCTTTCTTCTTACTGGGTTACATATTAGCAGAAAAATTTGAAAATTTCTAATGACGAGAACAGCAGACTGTGTTATCATCGAGGCAATCCAAAACCAACTCAATACCAACTGCTTGATGCAACTGCCATATAGCCTTTAAGCAAACTACGCTATCGAGCAGGGCGATTTCTCTCACCAAACTGCAGGTTAGGTCAATAATCATCGCCTATGCCTCAGAACATTCTAGAGCCTAGAACAGACTTCCCGACAATCATCTGCAACCGGACAGGAAGAAGCGTCCATGAAGAATAAAGACGACATTTACGAGGCATTCCTCAATGCGATCGACGAAGATCTCCGCAGCATGTGCAAAAAGAACGTGAAGGCAGAGAAGCCGTTTCCGTATCCGTACTGCGGTGAGAAGAACATCGAGCGTCTGGCTAAGACGCTTGTTGGCGTGCTGGAAAAGCGCTCGCCCGATATTCCCGGGTTGGTGCCCGAGCAGTATCGAGACGATGTGCACGAGGCCCGCGAGCTTTTGGCCGCGGCGGCGCTCGCTTTGCTGTCGCTGTATTTTTCCCAGCGCGATAACTGCGCGCCCGGCATGGCCATCTTGATTGGCATGTTTGAGCACGGAAGCAATCCGCGCTTTAAATCGAGTGGCGTGCTCATGTTTGAGCAGGTTACGACAGGTATGAAGTATTCGTCCAAAAAAGGAGGGCATATTCCGTCTCGCTTTGTGCGAAATACCGACTGCAAAAGACCCAGCGACCATGTGCATCGCGATGGATCGCATGGCTTTACGGCGGACGAAGATGATGCCGTCATGTTTTTCGAACGTTACCGCATGATTCAACAGCGCGTGCATAACGACAGTCCGCGTTTCAACTTTGAGCTATGCGTCAAACGCCCGTTTGAGGCGCTTTCGGACAATCGACAGAACTTTTATTGCATGGAGGAAAAGATGGAAATCGATTTGGCAACTAAGGTGCAGGAGCTCCGGGACCGCTACGCTCTCAACTACGCTCAGGCCAAGGGGTATGACCTGCTCGATAAGCTGATGATCGAGTCACTGCTTGCGTATCTGCGCGACGGGACGGTTTCAACCGCGGCACGTGAGAGCTATGTGGCGCAAACCGAGCGCCTGATTGACGGCGTGGTCAAGTTGCCGTGCGCGGCGAACCCCAAGGAGGGCGCAGACGTCGACCGTATTTCCTAGCAACTAAGCAGATCTTTTGACAAGAAAGGGGCCGTGATATGTCGGTCATTAAGATGTACGGCTACGAGGCCGCGCAGCAAACGGAGTATCAAACCAAGAAGTGGGCGACCAGGGAGGAAATGCAGACGCTGTCATCCGGCGACGAGCAGCGCGATGTGATCTTGGCGCATGATGCCACGGTGGCTTTCTACGAGGGCGACAAGCACTGGGAGACGAGTGTATCCAACAATGTGTTTGCCTTTGGCGGGACCGGCAGCGGCAAAACAGCAAGTTTCATTTTGCCCAACCTGCTCAATCACCACGAGTGCTGCTATGTGGTCACAGACACCAAGGGCGAGCTGCTGCGCCGTACGGGGAAGGGCTTTGAAGAGGACGGTTACGAGGTAACGGTTCTCGACACCATCAATCCCGAGCAGTCGTCCGGGTACGATCCCCTGCGCTACGTGATGGATGTCGAGGATATCCCCACCACGGTGGCGTCAATCATGGAAGGGGTCGATCCTGACAGGCGTAGCTTTAGGGCCGATCCGTTTTGGGACAACGCAAACGATCTACTGCTCCGGGCGATTGTTGGAATCCTGTTCCTCTTGGAGTGCCTTGCCGGCACACTTGCGCCGAGTGGGAACCCCGCAGCTCCGCGCCGCTACCTTAAGATGAACAACGTCTTTAAGCTGGCCGCGCTCATCAAGGTTACGGGAGATGGCGAGGGCCGATTCCCGTTGGACTACCTTGTGGAGCAGGTGGAGTCCAAGGAATTTCTTGGCAAGTATGAGTCAGCAAACGCTGATCTGTATGGCGTTGAGCAGTATCGCGATTTTCGAGGTGCGGCAGATAGGACGCTTAAGAGTATTCTGATCACACTCAATGCGACCATCTCGCGGCTTAAAACTCCCCAGCTCATGCGCATCTACGAGAAAGATGAGATGCGCCTTGACCGTATCGACGAGGGCAAGCGCGTAATCGATCTTAAGGTGAGCGACAACGACTCGACCAATGCGTGGCTAGCGAACGTTGCCCTTAAGCAGCTGTTTAACCTGGCCCAGCGCCGTGCCGATGCCAGTCCCAGCGGGCATTTGCAGCGCCGCGTGCAGTTTATTCTGGACGAGTTCCCCAATGTTGGCCGCATCCCCGATTTTGAGCGGAGCATTGCGACCGTGCGCAGCCGTGGCATTAGCTTTTTGATGTGCGCGCAGTCGCTGAGCCAGCTCGATGGCGTGTATGGCGAAGCCACAGCGCATACCATCCTCGACAACTGCGACAGCTTGATCTATATGGGCGGTGGCAGCAACATCGCGACGCAGAACTACATAAGCGAGCTGTGTGGCGAGTCGGTTTTGGGCACCAACTATGTGGGTGCCGAGCGCACTGCCGTCGATGTGCGCGGTTGCGTGATAACCCCGGGCGAGGTGGGGCTTATGCCGCGCACCGACTGCCTGGTCAAAGTGTCTGGCATGCGCCCATTCCGTGCCAAGAAGTACTTTTGCGACGACCATCCCAATGCAGCTAAGTGGCTAAGGGATTAACCCTTGCAGCTTTGTGTATCCCATCTTGCATGTTTTGTCGCACGGCTTTCGTTAGCCGTAAGCCGTGCGGTCCAGTTTTTGCCTCCTTACCGATTCTGTTTAGAAGGGAATTGCCATGTCCGTTATGTATCGTGAGCCCAGCATCATCAAGAAGTCCAAGGACGGCCGCGTCGCCGCCGTCGATATGGCAAGCGAGCTGCTTAACAGCCGCGTGCTGCTGCTGGAGGGCGAGGTCAACGATGTGACCTGCAACGGTCTCATTAAGTCCATGCTGGTCCTGGAACATCAAAGCGCGACCGAGCCCATCACCCTTATCATCAACAGCCCGGGTGGCAGCGTTACGGCGGGGCTGGCGCTCATTGACACCATGCAGTCGCTCGACTGCCCCGTGATCACGGTGGGCGAGGGCGTCGTGGCCTCGATGGCCGCGGTGATCTTGGCCTGCGGCGATCACCGCCAGGTGTACCGCCACACGCAGGTGCTTATTCACCAGCTGATGGGCGGCACGGGCATGGCGCAGCAGACCGATATCGAGATTGTGGCCCAGCATACAGCGGCCATGCGCACCGAGCTGGACGAGCTGCTGGCCGAGCACGGCAGCCTGAGCGCCCAGGAGTTCCACGAGCTCACCGAGCGTGACTGCTGGTGCAACGCCAAGCGCGCTTTGGAGCTGGGCCTGGTGGACGAGGTGGTTGCACCCAGCAAGAAGGCGCTGTAGGGCACTGGGTCCTATTTTGGGCGCAATCCGTATCAAAATGCGGCTTTAGAAGCGCCTATCTAGGCCCTGACGGGCGATTCCTTTGTTAAGTGAGTCGACTTTTTGAGGTTATCCGACCACACGGAAAGGCAACGACTTTGTGACCTGCACTTTAAATGACAAGACCGCGGTGTGTGCTCGAGGGTTTTGAAAAAGTCTACTCACTTAGGTTCAGAGGCGAGGGAGGTTGCGCGACCGCCCCATAGGCAACGTTTCTACGCAAGCGCACTTTGTGGCGACGCATGCACCGTATGTAATCCTTAATAAAGCATTGGCTTCTGTTTTGGCTTTAGCGGCAGAGCAAGAATCAGGTCTGTCCAATAAAATGTTCGTTGATATCATTGGAACTGTTATCAACTTCTTCCATTAGGAGGGATGACATGGAAAAGAATGAATGGCGAGGCAATAAGGGAGAATGGGGAGAAGCCTTTACGCTCCTTTGGTTTCTCGCTGGAAACCGCTTGTACAATGCGAATATTCATGGAGAGAAGCTGCTTAACGAACCGAACGTCGTTCTGGCCGTTTTGAGAACGGAGACCAGTGGAGCGAAGAACATCTTTGTAATTCACGAGCATGATGTTGTGGTGAAAAAGGATGGCGTAGTCATCGGGACTTTCGATAAATCGATATTTAAAGAGGCGGCTTGCTCCCTTTTTGAAAGGATTCAGAAGCAAGGGCCTCCTGCGAGCCATCCCGAGCAAGAACTGCTAAAGCGGATTGGCTGCGAGAGTCTGAAGGCTGGTTCAAATGAGAAGGCGGATTTAATTGCGATTGTTCGTGACGGTTTTCTTGCATCGACGGTACCGAGGCTTTATTCAATTAAGACGCTTATTGGCTCAAAGCCGTCTTTGGCGAATGCAAGCGGGCATAGCTATATCGATTATGAGTTAAAGAACTTTGATCGTTTGAATGCAGAGGATTGCGAGATAATTGCCGAATCGGCTAAATCCAAAATCGTGGAAAAAACACAGTACATTCTCGGCGTCTGCAACTCGCCCACCCCTCATATTCGCAGCGATATTTTTAAACGAAATCTTCTTAGGTGCCATTGGGAGGCTCCAGAAATAATCGGAATGGCATTCATCTATGGACAATTGAACCGGGGCAAGTACGTGATTGATTCCATTGCCGATTTGGTTCAGCGCAATCCGTTAGCGATTGAGAAAGATGATTATGGTGATGCAATCAGACAGTATCTTTTGGGAACAGTTCTGAAGCTAACTCCAGGCAAACCTTGGCGAGGGCCGGTTCAAGTCGACGGCTACCTGCTCGCGACTGACGACGGAGAAGTCCTCTCCTATCAAGTATCTCAGCTGCGCGAATTTGCGGACTATTTGCTCCTCCACGCCAGTTGGGATACGCCAAGCACTGATCGACATTCAGACACGGGAGCGATCGTGCAAAGGGAAGACGGAGCTTGGATTTATACCCTTAATTGCTGCGTTCGCTACAATAAGAAAGAATACTCTGGAAAGAACAAACGCGTGGCGAGAATAGAAGAAAGCTATGAGCGCGACGCATTGATTAGGTCATTGGTCCAGGAGCTACATGAATCCGAGGGCTCTGATTGTGCTGCGTTTAGCTAGCCCTTCTTTGCTCGTCACTGTGATAAAACTGAGTTGAGGTTCGAGGGCTTTCGGTTAGCGTGCGCCTGGCTCGCTACGTGCAGCGAGTCAGGCGTCCCTTGTAAACTTACCAACGGTTGATATGGGCAGAATGAGACCTTAATCAATAATTGAATCGGATGTTATTGGTCTAGAACCTCTTTTATACTCTTCGCGATAGCCTTAATGACGGGGACCGTAACGGAATTGCCGAATTGTTTGTACAGATGCGTGTCAGCAAGTTCTAGCTTGAAATCATCTGGGAATCCCTGAAGGCGGCTCCACTCTCTGGGTGTCAGCTTTCGGATATCCTCATCATTAATGCTTCCCTTGATATGGGTAACTGGCTTCTTTGAGTGGGGACGGCTGTCAACAATCAGGTTGCGTTCGCGCCCCATTCCTCCACACACAATTGCTCCTGCAATGCCGTCGAGTGGCCTCACTTCGTAGCCAAAGCCATGACCCAACGCCTCATGTCTTGCTCGGTGTTTCCTCAGCGTTTCTAGATAGACATCAGAAATATAGTACTTTGAAGATATCGGAGCTGGATCGAGTATGTCTGCCAAGACCTTGCTGCCGCCCGTTCCTTCGGGGAAGATGAACTCATTTGGCGCAATATCGTTCCTAAAGGCGACGATGTAAATGCGTTCGCGATTTTGAGGGACACCAAAATTCTTTGAATTTAGAATCTTGTAGAAGGGTTTGTATCCCATTTGCTCGAGCGTCCCTAAGATAACTCGAAATGTTTCCCCCTTCTTGTGGATGGGTAAACCCTTAACGTTCTCGCAAAAGATAACCTTGGGTTTATGTGCATCGCAAATACGGGCAACGTCGAAAAATAACGTACCCCTTGACATGCCCTTATAGTCGTCTTCGAAGCCTTTTCTCTGGCCTGCCAGGGAAAAGGCTTGGCACGGAAAGCCCGCTAAGCATATATCGAAATTCGGGATGTCGGAGGCTTCTATTTGCGTGATGTCTCCATGGATCTTGCGGGGGGAAGCAAAATTTGCCGAATAAGTTTTCGTTGCGGCCTTATCGAACTCGCTAACAAAAACTGTTTTGATATCGGAGCCGAAAGCCTGGTCAAAACCGAGCCGTATGCCGCCAATGCCAGCAAAAAGATCAATCGCGCGGTAGGCCATGCACATCTCCGTCCCATATCGTTTCCTCTGAAGCAGTCAAGTAAATCAAACAAACTAGTTTATTTCTTCTCGTACGTTTAATAGTTAAGGTTTGCATCTCTATAAGAATTCCTCGCTCTGTATCCAGCCATAAATGTGGTTTTGGCACTACAAGCGACCGGCTGCATATTGTTCTTCGATGATAATGAGTGCCGTTCTATCTGGGACACCCCCGTAATGAACCCTTTTCGTTCGGCCCCATCTCCTCCTGGGTGCTGACAATAACTTTCGTTGTGGTTCTAATTCTGAGTGGTTTAGGTTTTATTGCGCCCTCCAAAACTCCATGCGTTTCCGAGACATTGTCTGCTTTTGTGAGGACAAGCTCTGAGAGCGTGTATCCCGCACTCCATTTGGTGGCTGTTTGAATTAAGGTTGGCCACACGTGGCCGGCTCGTACCACTTCTCGTATACGGTCAAGTTGATGCCCCTGACCGTGCCTGTACTGTAGACGTGTGAATCATGTTGCCCACGCGCGGTTTTGGCCTCTACTCCGCAAAGGACATATTCGGGTCCATCGATTCCAAGCAGGGGAATTGGTTTGGAATTTTGAGCGGTAGCATTGAGCTGTGTAATAATTTCGAGTAGTTCGTGCAATCTAATGTACCAGGAGCTATACGGATGTTCGATGGGCTCTAGATAGTCCAGCCTGCATCTTGGTCGCGGGTTGCTGACAAGGCAATTCAAACGCTCAAATAGGGCTGGGTATTCAGCCTCGAGAAAATCGATCTGTGTATATCGATTGCCGTCGACGATATGCCCGTACCACAGTACGGAGTATGGAAAATCGTTCCTATCTGGTCGCCTGATTTCTGACTTGCAATTGGGTTGGTTGACGATGGACAGCCACGCTGCATAGAGCTCGTCGGAAATAAGGCTACTCGCTTGGTATGCTGGGCCAAGACCATCGAGAACAAAATTGCTAAGGTGATCAAAATAGTGGGCACAATCCGTTAAGCCTTTGCTATATGCCGTATCAGCTTTTCTCCGTATATTGAGCGCGACGTCGCGGGGTGATTTGCGACCAAGATGCTTCTTGGCGTTAAAGCGCGGGTTGCAATAGAGCTTGGTTTTCGCGTTATATCGATCGCAGTACTTGCTGTTAGGGCCGGTTGGAAAAAAGAGCGAACCGCAGGTTTGGCATGTAATCGGCATAATGCCGCACAGCAGCAGCTCGTGGAGGATGCGGGCATATAGACTGGCAAAGGACCATTCCTTTTCGGTGAAGTAGAGCTCTCCCGCCTTTGCGATAACGGCTTGAAGCCTTACGAGCCTATTGAGGTTTTCCTGGTCGTTAATCTCTGCATATGTATGGAAGTCTCCATTTGCGAAGACGTGGTTCTCGCGCATAGCCTCGAGATGGTTGTTACGAAACGCCTGCATAAAGGGGGCGCTATTCATGCGCTTTATATCGCTCAAATGCTCTTCGAGCTTTTGAGCCGTTTCGTTTCCGGGTAGGTGCTTTTTGGCTGCACATGCAAAAGCGTCGCCAAAGCGGATGATTGCTGGCAGCCGCTCATCGAATAATCGAAATTGTCGCGGGTCGCTTGTTTTGATAGCGGCTGGGAAAAACTCTTCGTTTTGCGCGAGAAGGCTAGGTGCCTCGGTGCTTTTAAGCAGCGGGGCAAGCTCCAGACATTCCTGATAAAAAACAATGAGAAGCGCCCGAAAGAGATCGGTATTGGTGCAGACGCAAGCTGTTTCTATCTGAGATTTCGCCTTGGGAAAGCTGTATATAGGATTGTCGCGGTCATACGGCGCCGGTGCTGTTAGATCGGTCTCGCCGTTGGCAGTCTTAATGATCATGTCGTTCGACTTGAGCTGGAGATAGGAGCTGAAGAGAGACGCCATTTCTTGCTTGTTGAGCTGGCCTGATGTTGTAATCACCGCGCGGTACAGGCGGTTGATTTCGTTGCACTCAATAGCGTTGTTGTTCATCCAGCAGCTGTAATAGCGATAGTCGGGAATCGCCGTGATGTTCATGACGCACTGTCTGCAGACATTTTCAAGGAGATATCTGGCCATGCCGGAAATCTCTCCGTGTGCATGGCGCGTAATGGCTTTATCGAATATCGAAGCAAAGAAATCGAGGTCGCGTTCCTTTTGTTTTTGAAGGCTAGCTTCAACCTCAGCTTCGTTCAATTCTGCTTGTGCGGACTCTTGGTTGGAATCGTCTGGATCGAGCCAGTCATCATGGTCTGGCTCGGCTGCGCGGTCCATCGAAGCGTGTTGCGCATGGTGAGGAGCAGCAGGGGACTGGCGAATGGCGTTCTGCAAATCGATATAAAAGCGCTGGTTTGCTCGCTCTGAATATTTGTCCCCGATTTCGTTGAAAAGCGAGCTTAAGTCAACGCGCAATAGGTCGTTGGCTATGGAGACGAGGCTCCATGCGCTTGCGTTGCCGGATGCGTTTCCGTCGCTGTCACAATCAATCTCTGGCGTCCTGTTAAGAAGTAGCATACGGGGATTGACGGGGGAGCGAAGAAAGCCGGCCTCAAAACCCCAGTTAAATGGTTCTTTTTCGGACTCAAGCATTGATGCTCCAAACAGCCAAAATTTAAAACGCGATAAAAGTCATAATACGCGGCTGTTTGCGGCTGTTCAATGGAGTCAAGTGAAAAGGCTTAAAACCAGGGAGGCCGTTATGTCCGATCGCATCAGGCTCAACGAAGGAAACATCGATGTATGCGAGCGCGAGGTTATCGCTCTTCGCGAGATTGTCGCTGCCGCCATGGGCCGCTTGCGTCAGATGCGCAAGCAGTGCGAGCGCGGCTACGCGTCTTCGGAGGATTTTGAGAATGCGTTGGATGCTTACGGAGTGATCCGTGAGCGAGCCGATGAGCTTGACCAGCTTGGTTTCGAGTTCAGATGGTCGTCAGTCCCCGATGCGGGGATCGATGAGTACGTCGGGCTCGATTGGATCGAGGATGACAGCTCTCCGCGTGAGTGCGGTTTCGATATCGCTTGTTAATGTGTCCGCACGACTTGATATCAATGTGAGCGAACAATCTCTAATCGGAGTCGACTAGAAGCTGCATCCTGGTTGCCGGCGATTCCGGTTTGATTTCTGTTGAAAGGAAAATCATGAATGCTTCTATCCAAATTTTGTCCAGCGCCGCTGAGCCTGCACCCCGCACCGCCAAGGGCGAGGTCGTCAAGCTCGTGCAGGGCGCGCTACTCATTGCCGTCGCCGCGGTTGCCGCTGTCGGCATCGCCTCTGTCGCCGCCCCCTTTTTCGTCTGGAAGGGCGAGGTCGCGCTGTTCTTTAACAATTCGTTCCATACCAACTACTTCGTTTCCGCGATCGCGGAGTACGCAACGGCGGCGCCCGGGTCCGATTGGGCATCGCTGCTCGTGGCTGCGCTCGTCGCGGCGTACCCCGCCTACCATGCCGTCTGGCGCGTTCGCGAGGGGTTTGGGCTCAGCTGCGAGGTACCAGTATTCAGCAGCCGTGTGTCGCGCTCTCTCGCCGCGGTGAGCGCCTGCCTGCTGCTGGCGATGCTGTTCATGGGCTATGGAACGAGTTGGCTCATCAACGGCAGCGCGATGGGTGACCAGAGCCTTGTTGAGTCGGGGCACAATGTATGGGCCGTTTCCATCGTGATTATGCTGGGCTGCGCCCTGATGTGCCTGTTCAAGTGGTTCCTTGCCAAGGGCCCCGGACGCAATTTCGGCAGCGGCTTCGCTATCGAGCTGGTCCGCCTTGCCGACGTCTTGCTGAAGCGTGCGAGCTCGAACCTGGTGTTGTGCTATGTGGCCGAACTGCTTGCCTGCCTACTGGCGCTGGCCTTCATTGCCGTGGCCTATGTCGTCGTGAGCGTGGCCATCGCGCTTGCGTTCGCAGCCGTGGCCTTGGTTGTGTGCCTTGCCGGGATTCCCATTATCCTTGCTGCCTCGTGGCGCAGGTAGCGGGGGCTATCTCCCAGCTGCCTATGCCGGCCACGCCCGGTGCCGCCCCGTGGCCAGCGGCTCAGCATGGCTTCACTACGATTCATCCGTAAATGGCCGCGGGGTGACCATGCGAGTTCTTGTCACCGCGTGAGAAGAACTTGCAGATTGGCGCGAGGGTGACAACTCTCCGCGTGAGCGCAGTTTCGATATTGCTTGTTAATGTGTCCGAACGGTTGATTGGAGACAAAATGTATCCGGACTATGAGTGCAACAACTATCCCATGAGCATTACGGATGAGGATGGTCCGTTCCTGGTCATGGAGGCGGAGCTGTTTTACAACGACGAGCTGAACGATGAGTTCAAGAAGAGCAGGGCGCGTCATTACTATTCTTGCGCAAGTGCTGCTACGGCACTTTATTACTGCAAATCGCTTGCAGAGGATGACGACAATCCCTGGTATGTAAGCTGGGAAAAGGCGGTCGAGCAGTATCCGCTGGAGAAGCGCGAGAGCGCAACGATGCTCTATTGGGTTGAGCCGACCGATCCGTTAACGGCTCTCGATGCCCGCTATCCTCAATACGACCTTGAGCCATATGTAAGTAAGGCCATCCGCGTCGCCAGCTCATATTTGCTGGGGCTCCACGACAGTGCGTATTCGATTGATCAGTTGGATGTTGAGGATGTTGACAACCTGCTCACTGCTGCCTGGTTTTTGATCCAGAAACTCCAAGAAGGCGGGGGTATGCATGACCCGGACGCCCTGGATAAGATCGAAGGCGCCACGTATGACGCCTATACAGCGGTCAGGAATTTGATTGAGAACGAAGAGGCGGCCAAGGCCAGCTCGAAGTCTGATGAGAATCTCTAGCCGCCGCGCTGAACGGCGCGCCTGGTCGGCATGCAGTCGGCAAAAGTCCGGACAGCCTACCGACCCTAGTCGCTACATCGTTTCCTTGCTCGCGGCGTAATGTTCCGCCTGCTTAAGGGCGTCCTCGTAGGCGCGCTGTTTTGCTTCGTACTCTTGGGCATAGCGCTCCTGTTCCGCTTGCCCGGGAACAGGCACGGTCATGCTTCGGGGTCTTTGGGAGATAACTGTGCAAGCGAGTCTCCGTGCGAGGTGTCCCTGATGCGTGTCACCCTTGCAGTGATCGACGTTGAAGAGCGTAAGACATTGGAGTGCGATCTTAAGAAGCTGCTCGCTTCGTGCGAGTAATCGCCGGCTGTCCCTCTTTCCTTTCTTTCCTTTTCTCGGACGGCATGGATGCCGCCGCCTTATCCGCCCTGCGTGAGTTTTTGTCCGCGCGGGATGGTATTCAAAACATGCAACAACTAAATCGGAGGTTTGACCATGGCTACGTGGGAACTGAACTGTCAATCGATGCCGTCGTCTGCGGGCGACAAGGAGCTTGCTCCCTATCTTGCACGCCAAAAGGCGATGCGCGAGTTTTTTGAGCGTGCGCTGTTTGTCCCCCAGGACCAGGACAACAACGGTCTGTACTTTTTGGGCGCCACGACCGGCTCGGGTAAAAACTATACGGCCGAGCAGGTCACGGCTGATCTAATTGCTGGCGGCTGGGATGAGTCGGGGTGTTTTAACAAATGCCCCGGCCGCCGTACCTTGGTGTTTGTGGTGCCGGGCAAGGACAACCGCGACAACTATGTTGCAAGCGTGCGCCAACTGCTGGTTGATCAGGGTATGGATTCCAAAGATGCGGCGCGCATGGTGTTCGATCTTCCGCGCGCGGGTGAGAACATCCTGCATTGGATCGAGGCCACCCGCGGCAAGGGTGCCGTGGGTGTGCGCAAAATTCCGTGTCCCATCGAAGCAGATGACGAGAACTCTTATCGCGTCATTAAGCGGGCATGGCGTAACGCTATGGAGGTCGCCGATGACCTTTTGGGCATCCTTGACACAAGGAGACGCCTGGGAAGTGTTGTCGATCGTCTGACCCCCAGCCTGTGGGAGAAGCTGTCGTTAGCTGATGCGAGCTTGCGTTGGGCAGTGAGTTGCGAGCTTAAAAACATCACGCGTGGCATGGAGATAATCCCTCAGATTTGGCCATCTGCGCTACTCAACGACGAGAGCATGCCACATGTGATTGCGTGCACGCCTCAAAAGCTCGTCAACACAATTGATACGGTGACCGGTGCGAGAGTTGTGCTTTTTAATGCGTCAGCCGCCGAGAAGAGCATGTTTATCTTTGACGAAATCGATCATATGAAGTCCGATATGCTGTCGACGCTGACGGACGACCCCGTGACGTTTCAGCCGGATGAGGTGCTGCGCATCCTTGATCGTCATTTTAACGGCGGCGCGGTGGACCCCTTGCTGCTAGGAAATCGAGACCAATGGATGGCGGTCTACACACACGCTTCCACGTCGGGTGATCACAAGGGGTCGAATGCCGAGAGGAACAGGGTTTCGCGAGCGAGCGTAGAGGAAGCTGCCGAAGAAATCGCAAAGGATGCCGAGAATATTCAAAAGGCGCTTGCCTCTTGCATTAAGGAGATGAAGCTACGTCTGCCTTTTGCGCTGTCTGATGAGGCGAAAGAAGGGCAACTCTTCGGTCGACATCTGTTTGGCAGTGACGATATCTCGGTGGGTGACAACTCGATAAACCCGTTGCGTTACAAGCTCAATGAGAACGGTACCCACAATATGATTACGGCTCATGGGGCGAATGGACAGCCAACAGTCAACAAGGCGGTACGCCGAGCTCGCGGTATCGTCAGGATGGCGGTGGGCCATCTCGGCCGCTGCGCTGCGCTTATGGACAGCCTGTATTACGGCAGCATTTCGTACAAAGACGATCTTTCGCGCAAGAACATCATCGATGCGCTGGGCATTAGGAACGATCAGACCAACGAGAAGTATTTTTGGGATTCGTTGATGATGGCGCTGTTCTTTAAGAACCGTAAGAACGACGATATTGATGCAGCCGATGACTCGATGTATGCGCGCGGCGTCGGCTACCTGGTGATGGAAACCACGCTCGACCACATGTTTACCACGCACCTAACCAGCCATGGCATTGAGCGCATGCCCGAGGCGTACTTGGCCTCCATTGCTGCCAAGGCACCCTGCGTGTGTATGAGCGCAACTTGGAGCGCATCGACCGTAAAGAACTTTAACCTGGATTACCTCGACGAGGTTCACGGCGTGGTTCGTAAGGATGCGTGGATCGGCGAGCTCAACCAAGAGATCGTGCGACAGACCAAGCTGTTTAACAAGCAGGCGGCAAAGACGTACGACGTTGACGTTGCTTGGGTTGACGAAGACAAGAATCTTGCCGGTATGGCTGCGTTGGCCAGCGGCGCCTTTGGTGGGGCCATCGTATCGCCCGACGAGACGTACGAGCGCGTGATGGAGTTCTTTGACCAGGTCGGCGTAAGTGAAGGGCTTGCGGTGCGTCTGCGTTTAAAGATCGCCGACAGGGTGGGCACAAGCGACGTCAAGAGCATCGAGTTTGAATTGAAGCGTCTAAGCAAGACACTCGTTGCCGTGAGCACCTGGGCACGTGGCGTTGCACGCAACGAGCATCAGGCAGGAGCCATCTTTACTACGCGCCACATGGGAAACCATGGCGACTTTAATAGCTTGGCGCTGGACCTTGCCCGAGAAATCGTTGCCGAGCTGGTGATTAGGAACGTTAAGTGCCCCGAGGCGTCGTACGAGGAGTCGCTCAAGGAGGCCAAGGGTATGGTGCCGTGCTTTAACGCTGCAGAATGGGATATCGGTTGGGGCGACGCTCGAAACCGTCTCGAGATGGGCCGGCCAACCCTGATGTTCATCAATTTGTCGGCCGGTGGCTTTTCCAAGAATCTTAAATACAAGGTACCGGAAAGTTTGTGTCGCACGGTACGACAGGTTGATTGCGGCTTCGAGGATGCCGACCGCCGTCCCAAGATGGACCTGGACTTTCTGTACATTGAGTCGCCTACAAGCCGTCTGACGTCGGAAGTCGAGATTAGCTCGGCGACGTTTGTTCAGCAGGCGTTGACGGGTGTGGTTGAACAGGAAGAGCTGGTGGCGCGCGGAGAGGTCCCGTTTACCGAAAAGCGTCATAACGTACGGCTGCTGCTGTCTGGCACCAAACGGAATCTGCCGGTTCGCAATACCCTCTCTTATCAGGTCGAAGGTGCTCGCATTGTGGCGCAGGCCGTGGGCCGCCTGATGCGCACGAGCGTAAAGATGCCCCGCGTACAGGTGATGCTCGATCGCGAAATTGCGAACGATTGCAACTTCTCCTTCTTACATGATTTGCCGATGGGCTACGAGCTTGAGCAAGTGGTCGGTGCTTGCTCAGCTGCTAACAATCATATGACGGATGATAAAGACCACGCTGCCGATAAGCAGCAGAATCTTGCCGCCTTTAAGAACAATCTTGCCCGGCAAAAGCATGAGAAGTTGGCATGGAAAGTCACTTCGCTTAATGCTGGGATGGAGGATCTTGCCGCCTTTGACGATGAGCGCGACTTCTATCTGCATCATTTCTGCCTGCCGTGGGAAGAGCTTGCGAGCTATCCGGTGCACCGAAGCACCGCGTTGCGTATGCCGTATGCCACGAGCGGTTATGCGTATGCAGAAGGCGGTGCGTGCAAGGTGCCGCACTTTGAGTTTCCCAACTACGATGGCGAGCCTGTCGAGCAGATTGCCGCCCGTCTGGAGGAGCGCTGTCGCTATAACGAGGGCTTTAAGGGCGCAAAGGTTCGCCAGGTAAGCCAGGCGGCGGCCCGCGTGCCCGAGCTGCTCTCGATTCGCGAGGTGCGCGAGCGCTGGTCGCGTGACGGGGTGCCTGCGACGCTGCAACTGGCGGCGACGGTGCACATGACGCCCTACATGTTCCAGGCGGTATACCTGGGAGAGCTTGGAGAATCTGCCGGCAGGGCCATCTTCGAGGCGTATTACGACGGGCGTTATTCGCTTACTCGTAGTGATGCGGCCCATGCCGAGACGGGCGGCGATTTTGAGGTGCTCGATGCCGCCGGCAACAAGACCGGGGTGTGGATCGACTTTAAGCACTATCGTATCGGCGCCTATGAGGCCTACAGGCGCAACGGCGGCGATACCACGGACGCCGAGCGCTTTAAGTCCAAGGCCCAAAAAGTTGGGGCGAAGCGCCTGTTGATCGTCAATGTTTTGGCCGATGAAGCGGCGCTGGAGCTCCGCCAAAAGCCAATCGATGACGAGGGGATGGTGTTCTCCTTCCCCTATATGGCAGCTGATGGAGCAATCAGCCTGGAGATGATGGAGGCGATTGGCCGTGCAATCGAAGCATAACCAGCCGTGTGGCCTGGGAGACATTGCCGTATCCGAGTTCGATTTGCAGCTTGATGCCGCTGCTGCCGAGGAGCGCTACTCGGTCTTTTGGTGCAACGTTGGCGATGCGGGCAAGCATGCCGTGGCAGACTTTATGGCCGATGTATGCCAGACGGGCAAGGTCGTCGCGCTCACGCAGCTTGCGGACAACCGCGTCTTTCTGATGGTCAAAGCGGGCGTGCAGACGGGCGACCTTAATGCTTCGCTTTATCAGGAGCAAGTGGTTCCGATTAAAACTAATTGGAACGAGTTGGACGATTACGTTGCGCTCCGTTTGCTGTTCAACTCTTGCTCTCAGTTTGAGGGGATTGAGGACGAAGTTCCCAATGACACCGGGCGCCTGTATGTCATTAGCGCCAAGGGTGCCCGCCGCGATGCTGTCGAAAGCGACGGAAGGGGACCTGCCAAGATCGAAACGGTTGAAATCGTTATCGATGAGGATTGCACCTTCGATCTTAAGATTCGGACGTTTACCAAGCGCCGTGTGCTTATTGGCAGGGCACAAGGTGACGAGAAAGAGCTCGAAAAGATTAAGAGCCAAGTGGGCTACAGGCTATCGCCCGTGGCGACGATGGTGCTTGCCCACGAACAAAAAGACGAGTACATCCTGCGCCGAGCCAAGGGCGACAAGCCGTCCAAGCGCCGTGATCTGACGTTCTCGGCCCAGGCGGACAAGGTCGCCTATACCAAGAAGGGCATTCTGTATCGAGAGCTGCAGATTCTCGAACGCCGTTACAGCGACTTCGCCCGGGTGACGCTCATGGAATACCCGCGTAAGAGTTTCTACGAGGTGCTTAAGGGTGATGAGTACGCGCGCGTGGTTGCGGAGCGCATGGCGGGGCAGCGAATCGTGGTGTCGTTTGCGCGTAATGGGCTTGCCGAAGTGGCGCGCCGGCTGGCCGATCGACTTAACGATTCCTCGTGGGGCGTTCGCGCATCGTATGGCGGAAGGACCGTGGATTCGCAGGTGCTGAACCTTGTCGTTGTGCCCAATGAGGTTGCTGAGGACGACGGCTATGCCTTACATGTTGGCGTGGTGGAACAGCACGTGACGCCGGATGTGTGCGAGCCACTGTTTAAAGTGGCGCCAAGGCAAAAGGATCGCAATGCGCAAGAGGCGATCCTGGGCGCCATGCTCAAAGAACTGCTGGTAAAGCAGGATGTTGTCGACGAGCAGGTGACGGCGTTTGATCTTGACGCTTTGGATATTGAGTCGGTGACGGTGTGTGGCTTAGTTGATGTGCCGCATAAAGCAAAGGACAAGATTGAGCTGGATTCGCGTATCGCTACGTTGGCGATTGGCGCGGATGGGGACATGCGCTATGCCTCACATTCGGCAGAGGATGGTCCCGAGGACGAGATGGAGTTCGATCTGCTGACCGCGGACGGCAAACTCGATAAGGGCGCCTATGTCTTTGACGTGCATGCGAACGGGCGGTCTATGCTTGCGCGCGTGCGGGATACGGGACTGACGACGTTTTCCAACAACTTTATGGCTCTGGTGGGCGAGCATCAGCTCGCGGGCAAGGCGGGGCGTAAGAAAGAGATTTTCGAGAGCTACAACTCGCCTTATTACGGCATTGGAACGTTCGAGCGCGCGGGTAGGACTTGCTATTTTGTGGGCGTCAACAACGGCACCCAGGAGGATATGGCGACTGCGATTCACGTGCGTTCGATTGAGATGCTCGGCGGCGATGATTTGTCCGAGTTGTTGGTTCAGCTGGCCAACATAGGCCTTTCGCGCTATAAGGCTCCGTCCGTGTGGCCGATTCCGGTCAAGTATCTCAACGAGTGCGCTGCGCGTGAGGGCGCGGTGGCGGATGGCGGTGGCGGCAAGTGATGGTGTTGCGCAATTATCGCTCCTAGAACTTTTTGAAATTATGCTTGCATTGTAAAAAGGGAGAACATATACTGCAGCCATAGCACATCAGATGGGGTCTCAAAAGGAGACCAAGCAAACGAGTTTTCAGTTTATGTTGAGAGGTACTTGAGCATGACCAGCGGAATTTTCCCCCTTTACAACGACAATACCGACCATATCGATCTCAATACCATCTGCGGTTGCAGTATTTGTTCTAAGGCTGAGAACTACATGTTCGCTCAAGATGATTCAGAGCTTGGCTCCGAAGATTATGAGTACCTGAATGATATTGAGCACGAGCGGGAGTATGAGCTCGGCATCCGCTGATGGATGAGGGCTTGTCTCCAACTCCTCGGATTTAATTACCCCGTTATCACCTCTTTTTAGCGGGGCACGTTAGATCGACTATGTGTGCCAAACATCAGCTCATCGTGGGAAGGAATCGGCAATGAGCAAGAACGTGAATAAGAACATCAATGGCGGCGCTGCGGGTAAGGCGAAGGCCGCCGGGCGCATGGCGACGGTTGCCGCGGCGACGATCGCCATGACGGGCGGGTCGCTGCTGTCTCCGCTGACCGCGGTGGCACAGGGTGCGAACGGTGCCGACGTTACTGGGAAGCCGGCAGCGGTGCTGTTTCCGTTGACGAGCGCGGTCGCTGCTAGTACTGGCGCGGGCACGGTGTCGGCGGCGCAGAAGGTCGCCGACCTGCAGGCTGCGGTCGATGCGGCTCGCGCTAAGGCCGCTGCCGCCAAGGCCGATTTGGATACGGCCGCCGCTCCCTACGATGCCGCTACCGCCAACCAGCAGCAGGCACAGAGTGCCTATGACGCGGCTCGCGGCGCAAGCGATGCTGCTGCCTCTGCCGCTTCGACCGAGCTGGAAAAGCAGATGGGCGCTGCGCAGGACAAGGCCGATGCGGATGTGAAGACGCTTGAGGACGCTCAGGCTGCGCTTGGTGCCGCTAAGAAGAACCTGGCGGACAAGGACGAAGCTCTGGCCACCGCCCAGAAGGCGTCAGACGATGCTCGGGCTGCGCTTGAGGCTGCCCAGGCTGCCGCATCCGATGCCACGCCCGAGGCCGTGGCCGCTGCCCAGGCTGCAGCTGATCAGGCTGCGAGCGAGCTGGCTCAGGCCACGCAGCAGGCGGCTGACGCTCAGGCTAGGCTCGTGGATGCCCAGGCTGCCGCTGACGCCGCCGCGGCTAAAAAGCAGGACACACAGGACAAGCTTTCGGCAGCTCAGCAGGCAAAGGATGCGGCCGATACGGATGTGAATGCCGCTCAGGCGAGCTATGACGCTGCCAAGGCAGATTTGGATCGAGCCGAGCAGGGTGCCGCGGGCCCGGAGTACGAGGCTGCCAAGGCCAAGGTGGACGCCGCCGCTGCCACGCTGGACGCCGCCAAGTCGGTCCGGGCGCAGCGCGAGGGCGAACTCGCTGCTGCCTCGCAGGAAGTGACCACTGCCGAGGGTGAGGTGCAGGCTGCTCAGCAGGCGCTTGCCGTCCAGCAGCAGGCTGCGGCTGACGCGCAGTCCAAGTTGGACGCCGCCACGGCTACTGCGACCGCGGCAGATGCCGCCGTCGATCAAGCTAAGGCCGAGCATGCCAATGCGCTCGCGGCGCTGGCCGACGCTCAGGCCAAGCTCTCGGCCGCTAAGGACGAGAAAAACGCTGCCGACAAGGCGCTCGACCAGGCAAAGGCTCAAAAGCAGCAGGCCGATCAGGCTGTGGCTCAGGCGCAGGCCAAGCTTGACGCTGCCCAGGCTACGGCGAACGCCTCGGCGGAAAACTACCGTCAGGGTGCTATCGCGTTCTTTAAGAGCGTTGGTGCCGACGATGCGGCGGACATGATTCTCAACTGCAAATATGCCAGCCTTACCAAGGTGGGCGAGGAGGTTGACGCGACGAGCCTGACCAACATGAAGCAAGCGATTGTGTGGCTCAAGGCGTGCAACGAGTACCGCAAGAGCGTCGGCTTGAGCGAGCTTAAGGTGACGTACAGCATGATGGCGGCTGCCATTGCCGACGCGAACTACTCCGACACCAAGGTTGCCCATGCCCAGCAGTTCAACGTGGGTGAAAACGTGGCGTGGAATTATGGAAGTGACCCGTTTAAGCAGTGGGTTACGGAGGAGAAAGCCTACTTTGACGCTGCTGCCGCCTCGTTGGGCGCGACGGGCCTTACGGGAAAGGCCGCTTACGATTTCTATATGGCAAACGAGGACAAGATCGACGCCTACGTACTGCAGTACTATGGATCGATGGGCTCCGTCGGCCATTACATCAACGTGATCAACCCCTATTACACCGTGACGGGCATGGGCGTTTGCACGCGTGGGACGATGAACAGGTGGAGCACGCAGGCGCAGACATTCGCATATTCTGGTCAATGGTATAAGCCGTATAACGCCAATCCGATGACGGTTGCTGAGTATGAGGCTGCATTGAGCGCGTGGTGCGACTCTCTGGCAAATCCTGAGCAGGGCGTGGATACGGCACGCAGGGAGCTCGCTGCGGCGCAGGGCGTTGCCGACGATGCCGCTAACAAGGCGAATGCGGCATCGCAAGCTGTTGTAGCAAAGCAGGCCCAGGTTGAGCGCACTGCCGGTGCCGTTGATGCCGCGGCCGACAAGGTCTCGGAGGCCCAAGCTGCCGTGGAGCAAAAGCAGGCTGCAGCTGAGGCCGCCGCGCGTGCCGTTAGCGATGTCCGCGCCGATTTGGGCGCTGCCAACGCCGCTGTTGCGGCAGCGCAGGATGCCGTGGGCGCCAAGTCTGGCGAGCTCGACATCGCTAAGGGAAGGGTAACTGCTGCCAAGCGCGCGCTGGACGCCGCTCGTGCCGGTGTTGGCGACAAGCAGGATGCACTTGCCGCGGCCCAGAATGAGCTGGCGGCATACTCAGCCGATATCGCTGCTGCTCAGCGTGCGTTTGGTGCGGCGTCGTCTGCACTCGAGGACGCTCGTGCCAATCAGCGCGAGGCGGAGGCTGAACTTGCTGTTGCCCAAGGCGATGCAGATCAGGCTGATATCGATGCTGTTGCCGCTCAGGCGGAGCTCGATATGGCCCAGCAGGCTGCGAGCGATGCCGACGCCGCCGCGGCAACGGCTCAGGCAAAGTCCGATGCAGCTGCCGCCCGCGCCTCTCAGCTTAAGAATGCCGCAGCATCACTTGCCAAGGCTACTAGGGACAAAGCCGCTGCCGCTGCCGCACTCGATGCTGCGGCGATGGCTGTGAGCGAAGCCGAGTACGACGTGGTGGAGGCTGACGATGCCGTGACGGACGCGGCCGCCGCCTGCGACGCCTCTGCCGCCGCGGTCACCCGCCTGCGCAGGATTAATCTTGCCGAAGCCATCGTCAACGGCAGCGCTGACGATGCAGACGAGACGCTCAACGCCAAGATTGCTGCGGCTCATGATGCCGCCGAGCGTGCCGCAGCTGCCAAGATTGAGCTCGACGCTGCCGTTGCTGCGACGGATGCTGTGGCACCTGCCTACTTGGAGGCGCTTGCCAGCTATACCGCCGCCAAGGCCGCGCTCGACCAGGCTATTGTCGAGCTCAACGCCGAGATCGCTCGCCAAGAGGCCGCCGAGCGCGGGAATGGCGAGAAGGCTCAGCCCGTCACCCAGGTGTCGTACCAGGCCAAACATTCGGTGGCAAAGACCGAGATTGCGATGCAGCAGACGGCGATGCCCGCCGCGGGCGATACGTCCGAGCTGCTGGGCGAGACCTTCGTGATCGGCGGAACGGTCCTGGTGGCCGCCGGCGTCTTCCTGTCCGACAGGCGCCGTCAGCTGATTCATTAGGGGCGGAAGGAATCGGACCGTTTTCGGCGCGCGCTGCTGGGAGCAAAGAGGCCCCATACGGTGCGCGCCGCCTTTATCTTCAAGATTGATTGAGGAGGGACACATGCAAATTAGAGGAGAAGCTGCGATTGCCTGTGGGTTCATGGCGGGCTTGGCAACGGGACTGCTGTTCGATGGATGTTTCGACAGCTACATCAATCGATTCCGCGACTCTGGTTTTTCGAGAAGTAGGCCCCAAGAACCGGAGCCAGTTTGTCAAAAGATGGCCACGCCGGCCAAGCCCTACAGCGTGGATACTTCAAAAATCAAGGTAATCGTCACCAAGAACGGCAAAATCTATCACCGCTCTGCGGGATGTAAAAGCCTTCCTCAAAACGCAATTAAAACAAGCGTGCCATTAGCAACCGCACTCAAACGAGGAAAGATTCCCTGTTCAGCATGTTGCCCGTCGGCGGCTTAGGAGATTCTTCAGGGTTGTTTTGCAAGGGCATGGGTCCCTGCGGACGCGCGGGTTTAAAAACGTGTCCGAACGACATGGGACACTTAATCTGCCGTTCCGCTCTGTCGCGACGGCACGTACCTGAACAACAACCCTCTAAGGAGTTCGATATCGATGAGTGGCAACACCAAGCATCTCGCAAAGAGGTGCGTCAAGGACGCGGGGCCGTGCCTCGCGTTGTGTCTCGCCGGCGCAGCGGTTGCGCTGCTGGCTGTTCTGGGGCCGTTCGACGTGCTCCGAAGTGCCAGCTCCCTGCACGTTTGCATGGCCCTTGCCGGCGCCATGATGACCGGCGGCGTGCTCGATTTGTTTTTTTTGGGTGCTTGACCCGTTTGGATGGAAGAACGAGGGGTAAGCCCTAAGGGATGCAGATGCCGGGGCCGTTCTGCAGTTTCTGCCATCGACTTGTCCAGACCCGTACAGCGCGGAGGTGCTGCTTGATGTCCATTTTCGTTACCGGAGACGTTCACGGTATTGCCGAGTATGGGGCGAGCCGCTTCTCGTCGCGCGCTTGGCCATTGGGCCGAATGCTGACGCGCGATGACGTGGTGATCGTTGCCGGCGACTTTGGCTTTATATGGAGCGGCTCGAACACCGACAAATACTGGCTCGACTGGTTTGAGTCCAAGCCTTGGACCACATGTTTTGTCGACGGTAATCACGAGAACCACCATCTGCTGGCGGGGTTGCCGATGCGCGAGTGGAATGGGGGTCTCGTTCACGAGGCTCGCCCGCACGTGCTGCATCTGATGCGCGGCGAGGTGTTCGACATCGCGGGGAGCACGGTGCTCGCCATGGGCGGCGCCGCGAGCCATGACAGACAGTGGCGCCAGGAGGGGAAGACTTGGTGGCCCGAGGAAATGCCGAGTGAGGGCGAGATGAACCATTGCCGCGCCTCGCTCGATCGCGTGGGCTGGAAGGTCGACTATGTTGTGACTCACGAGGCGCCGGTCGATTTGGCGGACGAGCTGTGCATGGAGTGCAATCGCGAGTTCTACGATGATTCGCTGCAGGCCTTTTTGGGCGAGCTCGACGGGCGACTCGACTACCGCACTTGGTTCTTTGGCCATTACCATGACGATGAATGGCGCGATGACAGGCATCGCCTTATCTATCAAGATATCGTGCCAATCGAAGTGCGGTGTACCGACGGATTTGGTGAGACGACGAGCGGCTATTCCGAGCAAGAGCGTTAGGAGATCCCCATGATCTGGTTTACTAGCGATACCCATTTTGGGCACGAGAACATGTTGCGGCTCTGCGGTAGACCCTGGTCGACTGTTGCGCAGATGAACGACGCCATGGTCGCCAACATTAACAGCAAGGTCGCTGCGGATGACGAGCTCTACATCTTGGGCGACTTTAGCTTTAAGATGACGGTCCAAGATGCCTACGAGCTGCGCAAAAGCATTGTCTGCAAGCGCGTCCACCTGCTGCCCGGCAACCACGACAAAGACTGGACGCAGCCTGCGGTGGCGGATGCTTTTATCGTCGAGCCGCCCATTTGCGTGCTTAAGATCGACCGTCAAAAAATCGTGCTGAGCCACTATCCCATGGTCGACTGGCAGGGCATGTCGCACGGCGGCTGGCATCTTCACGGGCATATCCACAGCTGCGGCGGCGCGTACAACAAGTTCAACCTTCGGCAGGGGCTGCTGCGCTATGACGTGGGCGTGGATGCCAACGGCTACGCCCCGGTGAGCCTAGAGGAGCTCAAGTCGTGGTTTGCGCAGGTTGAGGAGCCGGTGTGTTGCGTTAAGTGGCCGTGGTGGGTCAACGTCACGGACGATGAACAGGTCGAGCGCGACCTCGAAGCCTATAAGAGGGAAGTGGTGGTCCGATGACGGTCTATGTGACGGGCGATGTTCACGGCGGCCTCGACATGCAAAAGCTGCGCGATTGGGATCTTGGGGATAGCCT
>CATXJW010000029.1 GCA_958370325.1 uncultured Collinsella sp.
CAAACGCCACCTACAACCTCAAAACCCCCAACGACCTGTTAACCCTAACAACCAAGTAACCCTCCCATCCCAAATTCGCAGTCCTAACGCCACAAGGACGACGACATCGAGAAGGTCAACTTGGGAGGGACGAGGGCTTAGTTCCCCAATCTTTCCGCAGGGGGCAAAAAGCAACGTCTTATTTTTCCGACACTAACGCCACAAGGGCGATTGAGCAGGACGGTTTGGGCGGGTCCCGTACTTAGTTTCCAAAATCATTCCGCAGCGCGAAGGCCCCCGTTGTCAACGCTTCGAAGAAGCGAGACAACGGGGGCCTTCATGCGCGAGGACGTTTTGGAAACTAAGTACGGGACCCGCCCAAACCGTCCGGTGGGATCAGAGTACCCTTGTTGTTACTCTGCTTTGCCCACAGAGTTGAGGTTGGTCATGCGGATCTTAACCAGCTCGGTGATCTCACGCATACCCTCCTTGGCCGGCTTCTTGGGATCGAAGCAGGCAGGGTTCTCGGCCATGTAGGCCATGAAGCCCTTGGTGTAGGCCTGACGCAGCTCGGTGGCGTAGTTGACCTTGCAGATGCCGTTCTTCACAGCCTCGGCAACCTGCTCATCGGGCACACCGGAGGTGCCGTGCAGAACCAGCGGCACGTCGACGGCGTCGCGGATGGCCTTGACCACGGACTGCTCGATGTGCGGATCGCTCGTGTACACACCGTGGCTGGTGCCAACGCCAATAGCGAGAGAGGTGCAGCCGGTGCGCTCGACGAACTCCTTGGCCTCGGCCGGATCGGTGTAGGGGCTCTCGCCCTCAACCGCGGGACCGTCGTCCTCCTTGCCGCCAACCTTACCAAGCTCAGCCTCGACGGGCACGCCCATGGCGCGGCCAGCATCGGCGACGGACTTGGTCAGGGCGATGTTGTCCTCGAAGGACTCGTGCGAACCGTCGATCATGACAGAGGTGTAGCCAGTGCGGAAAGCCTGCATGCAGCGGTCATAGCCATCGCCGTGATCGAGGTGCAGAGCGACGGGCACGGAAGCGCGCTCGGCGGCAGCCTTGACCATGCCGTAGAAGTAGTCCAGACCAGCGGTCTTGATGGTGCCCGGGGTGGTCTGCATGATGACGGGGGACTTGGTCTCCTCGGCAGCGGCCAGAACGGCCATAACAAACTCGAGGTTCTCGACGTTGAACGCGCCGACGGCGTAGTGGCCGGCCTGAGCGTCCTTGAGCATCTTTTCGGTGGTAACAAGTGCCATGAGCGTTTGCTCCTCTCCCTCGCCCGCATCTGGACATCGGGCGTAGTTGTTCACAAGGCGTTTTACCTTGCGTTTTGCTGCGCTCATTGTATGAAATTCAGCGGCTTTGCATGTGCGAGATATTGTCATCGCGCGAGGTCCAACCTTCATTTTTGAAAAGCAAACGGAAGGGGTCGAACCCGAGCGCGCATGTTCGAAATTGAGTTTTGAGCCTTGATCATCTTTCTTTTATAGAAAAAGTAAGTAATCGAAAGGAGTTTTCTTACTTATAAAGAAAATGAACGAAAATAGACTCAACACAATTCCTGCAAATTTCAGACGATGATGGAGCAGATATGGCCCACGCAACAACCCGAGCTTTCGCCGACGAGCGTCGTTCCGCCATCATGGAGATGCTCGATCATAATGCCTCGGTGCAGGTAGCAGAAATCGCCCAGACCTTTGGCGTGTCCTCCGTCACCGCCCGCGCCGACCTGGACGCGCTCGCCGAAGCAGGCAAGCTGCGCCGCACGCATGGCGGTGCCGTATCGCTCCACAAACGCCTGACCGTTTCCACGCAGGATCGCCGCATCAATGTCAACGTCGCCGCCAAGCAGGCCATCGCGCAAAGCGCCATCGAGCTCGTCAATGACGGTGACACCTTGCTTGTCGACTCGGGCACCACCGCGCTCGAATTTGTCCGCCTGCTCGACCAGCGCGACGGCATCACCGTCATCACGGCCGACATTACCATCGCCGATTACATCGACGAGAGCATGCCCTCAGTCGATGTCGTCATGCTGGGCGGGGCACTGCGCAAAGGTCATCGCTATCTGTACGGCCCACTTACCATGCAGGCGCTCCAAATGGTCCACGCCGACCTTGCCATCATGTGCCCCGGCGCTTTTGTTCCCGGCTGCGGCTTTACGACCGACTTTCCGCAGATGGCCGAGACCAAAGCGGCTATGGTCGGCGCCGCCCGTCAAAGTGTCGCCCTCATGGACGCCAGTAAGGTCAACGGACGTGGCATGTACCGCTTTGCCGAGCTGACCGACGTCAGCGCCATCGTGATGGACCGTGACCCCGATACCGCCGTCGCCACCTCAATCGCCGAGATCGTCGACGACGCCCGCCCAAATCTCATCATCGCCAGCGCGTAAACAAAAACCACCACAAAGGGGCCTGTCCCCTTTGTGGTGGTTTGAGCGTCAAACGTGAAAGTATCGCTACTTGGAAAGCTCGTCGGCGAGAGCCTCGATCTGAGCGCGCGAGGCGTCGTTGAGCGAACCCAGCACGGTCACCTTGTTCTGCGTCAGGGTGATGTCCTTCATGCCCTCGAGCTCCTTGGTCATAACCTTAGCGGCGGCAGGTGCCCAAGAGCCGGCCTCAACGAGAGCCACGGTACGGTTCTGGTAGGCATGCTCGGCGAGCGTATGGATAAAGGTGCTCATGAACGGGAAGATCTCGCCCTGATAGGTGATGGAAGCGAGTACCAGACGGTCATAGCGGAACGCGTCCTCAACGGCCTCGGCCATGTCGTCGCGAGCCAAGTCAAAGACGGAGACCTTCTGGCCGCGGGCCTCGAGCGCAGAGGCGAGCTCCTCAACGGCAGCCTTCAGGTGGCCGTAGACGCTCGCGTAGGCAATGGTGATGCCCTCGTCCTCGGGCTGATAGCTCGACCAGGTGTTGTAGGTGTCGAGGTAGTAGCCCAGGTTCTCGGTCAGCACGGGGCCATGGAGCGGGCAGATAACCTGGATGTCCAGATCGGCGGCCTTCTTGAGGACGGCCTGCACGAACTTGCCGAACTTACCGACGATGCCAAAGTAGTAGCGGCGAGCCTCGCAGGCCCAACCTTCCGGATCCTCGATGTCGTTGGCGCCAAACTTGCCAAAGCCATCGGCACTAAAGAGCACCTTGTCGGTGGCCTCGTAAGAGAACAGCACCTCGGGCCAGTGCACGTTGGGGGCGCCGACAAACGTCAGGCTGTGGCCGCCCAGGTCGAGCACGTCGCCCTCTTTGACGACCATCTTGCGCTCGGGATAATCGGTGCCAAAGTAGTTGACCATCATGCGGAAGGCGCCCATGCTGGCCACAATCTGCGCCTGGGAATAGCGCTCCATAAAGGCGGCGATGCCAGCGGAGTGATCGGGCTCCATATGGTGAACGACCAGGTAATCGGGCGTGCGACCGTCGAGCACGGCTTCGATGTTACCGAGCCACTCGTCGACAAAACCGCCGTCGACTGAATCGGCGACAGCAATCTTTTCGCCCAAGATAACGTAGCTGTTGTATGCCATACCGTTCTCGGACACATCGTACTGGCCCTCGAACAGGTCAATGTCGTGATCGTCGACGCCAACGTAGCGGATATCCTTGGTGATCTCCATCAGGCAAAGCCTCCTAGATAGACAAAAGAGCCCGTCTATCATAGCACTCGGCTACATCCCAACAGCCATCTACCGACATCCTTACCGATTGTTATTGATGTTCAACATATCACCGTTGACCTGCGGAAACTATGCGTGCGGTGCCGCCGTACTATGTCGAACGATGAGTTGGCCGGGAATACGAATGGCAACGGTTTTGCCCACCGTACCCGCCTCGGGAACCGCATGCTCAAACACCTCGCGTCCGCGCTGATGTAGATCGAATCGCACGGTCGTGAGCTCGTTATGTGCTACAAAGTCGTCGAGCGAGTCATCGACACCCACCACGCTCACGTCCTCGGGCACGCGCAATCCGCTATCGCGCAGCGCTGCAATGGCGCCATTTGCCATCTGGTCGTTTGCCGCGTAAATCGCCGTCATGGTGCGGTCGTGCTCGGCCAGATATCTGCCGGCCTCGTAACCGCTGTTGGCAGACCAATCGCCCTCGAGCGGCGTCTGCGGCTTAATGTGCCTACGCTCGAGCGCGTCCTGCCAACCGGCGCGACGAAATTGCTCGTCGACCGAGAACGACGGGCCACCAATATAGCGAATCTGCTCGTGTCCCAGCTCAAACAGGTGATCCATAAGCAATAGCGAGCAGCCGTAATGATCGGAGTCAACTGTAGTCACGCGCGGATGCGCGTACATGGTAACGATGACCGTGCCAATGCCCGGCAGTGGATCAAACGTCTCAAAATCGGGCGCCATGCGACTCATGCCGACGATGATGCCGTCCACCGGCAATGCGGCCATACGACGCGTGGCCTCGGCAAGCGAAAACTCCTCGGTCTTGGACATCTCAACCAGCGTGATGGCGCAATTATGCTCACGAGCAGCACTGGCGATGCCGTCGATCATTGAGAGGTTGCCAAACTTGGTGACATCGTTGATGCACAGGCCGACCGAATGGTAACGGCCGTCGCGCAGCGAGCGACCGGCATAACTCGGACGAAAGCCGAGCTCTTGCATCGCGGCCTGCACGCGCTGGCGCGTCTGCTCGTTAACGTTGGGTAAGCCGTTGGCGACGCGCGAAACCGTCTGCTGCGAAACGCCAGCAGCACGGGCGACGTCAGCCATGGAGACCGGACGCGTACCTGTATCGTTGGACGGGCGTCTTGCCACTGGATCACCTTCACCCTTGCGAGATCTGAATAGCGTGAATGCCGGCCCGGGCAGAAATACACCCCGCGCCGAGGCCCGCTATCGTCGGACGCATGTTAACGTACTCTACTTTTTCTATCTGCATCTCTTCTGCTTTATAAGTCCATACGGCAGTACCGTTCGCGGCTGTATTTCTACCGATTACCAGATTCTCAAAAAGTAACAAGCGATGTGTTATGAGTACGTTAACATATCCCGTAACGTGCGGTATCGTGAACACTTGGTTCATGCCGCTTCAAGTTGTTAACGTACTCATAACGACGCAAAACTTACCCGTGCGCGCCAAGGAAAGGACCCCCATGACCACCCCCGACGAAAAGACATTCGCCACACTCACCAAGCTGTTTGAGGAGGAGTTTGGCCCCATCGGCGACCGCCAGGTGCTCTACGTGCACGCGCCCGGCCGTTCCGAGATCAGCGGCAACCACACCGACCACGAGGGTGGCCACGTTATCGCCGGCTCGCTCGATGTCGCCGTTGACGGCATCGCCGTGGCAACCGACTCCAACAAGATTCGCGTCGCCGACGAGGGCTATCCTACGTTTGAGATCACGCTCGACACGCTAGACATTCAGGAGTCCGAGAAGGGCACGTCCGCAAGCCTCGTGCGTGGTATGGCCCACGAGGTCGCAGCGCTTGGTGTTGAGCCCCAAGGCTTCGACTTCGCCTTCACCTGCTCCGTTCCCTCGGGCGGCGGCCTTTCCAGCTCCGCTGCCGTCGAGGCCGCATACGGCCGCGCCATGGAGACGCTCTGGGGCGCGCGTGCCATTGAGCCCGTCGCGCTTGCGCAGATGAGCCAGCGCACCGAGAACAACTATTACGGCAAGCCCTGCGGTCTGATGGACCAGGCCGCCGTGTGCCTGGGAGGCCTCGCCTACATGGACTTTGAGGACCAGGCTCAGCCTAAGACCCAGAAGCTCGAGCTCAACTTTGAGGATCATGGCTATGCGCTCGTGCTCGTTAAGGTCGGCGCCGACCACGTGGCCGCCACCGACGACTACGCCGCCGTTCCGCGCGAAATGCAGGACGTCGCCGCCGAGTTTGGCAAGGCGCGCCTGTGTGAGGTCGACGTTGCCGACTTTGACGCCAAGCTCCCCGAGCTGCGCGCCAAGCTGGGCGACCGCGCCTGCCTGCGCGCCGTTCACTACTGGTACGAGAACGGCCTGGTCGACAAGCGCTGGGCAGCCCTGAACGCCGGCGACATTGACCAGTTCCTGGTCCTGACGCGCGAGTCCGGCGCCAGCTCCGCCATGTACCTGCAGAATGTTGTTGCCAAACTGGGTGCCGAGCAGCCTTCCATGTACGCGCTTGCTCTTGCCGAGCATGTGCTCGACGGCCGTGGCGCCGTCCGCATCCACGGCGGCGGCTTTGGCGGTACCATCCAGGCCTTCGTGCCGCTCGATCTGGTCGACACCTTCATTGCCAAGATGAACGGCTGGCTGGGCGAGGGCTCTGCCCGCCACTACGCGATTTCTGACAAGGGGGCTTACGCGGCATGGCTGTAATGACCGACGTGCGCGAAGCCGCGCAGAACCTGATCGAGTACGCTATCCACCGATCGATGATCGGCCAGGACGATCGCATCTGGGCATACAACACCATTCTCGAGTGCATCGGTGCTACGGGCCCGGCGCTCGACATGGCCTGGGCACTCCAGGTTGAGAAACTCTCGCTCTTACACCCCGATACACTCCCCGACTTTGACCTTGAAGGCACGCTTGCCGCGCTTTCCGAGGCCGCCGTTGCCAACGGTGCTGTCGAGGACACGGCGTCGGGCCGCGATCGCATCGCCATGCGCATCATGGGCGCGCTCATGCCGAGGCCTTCTGTGGTGATTGACGAGTTCACCGGCCGCATGGGTGTCAACGAGCCCCGGGCCGCGACCGACTGGTTCTACGGCCTGTGCTGCGACGCCGGCTACGTGCGCCGCGCCGCTATCGCGCGCAACATCAAATGGAGCACTTCCACCAACTGGGGTGACTTGGAGATCACCATCAACCTGTCCAAGCCCGAAAAGGACCCGCGTGATATCGCTGCCGCCGGTGCCGCAAAGAACACGGGCGAGAAGTATCCCGCCTGCCAGCTCTGCATCGAAAACGAGGGGTATCCCGGACGCTCCGCCGCAGCCGACGGCGGCGCCCACCCCGCCCGTCAGAATCTGCGTATTATCCCCATCCAGCTCGACGGCGAGCGCTGGGGCTTCCAGTACAGCCCGTACGCGTACTTTAACGAGCACTGCATTGCCATGAGCTCCGAGCATCGCCCGATGCACGTCGACCGCAAGGGTCTGACCCGTCTGCTCGACTTTGTCGACCTGTTCCCGCATTACTTCATCGGCTCTAACGCCGACCTGCCCATCGTGGGCGGCTCGATTCTGTCGCACGACCACTTCCAGGGCGGCGCGCACGAGTTCCCCATGATGCATGCCGCCGAGGTCTCGCAGTTTAGCGTGCCTGGATTTGACCAGGTCAGCGGCACCGTGCTGCAGTGGCCGCTCTCGGTGCTGCGCCTGCGCTCGCATGACCGCGCTCAGTTGCTCGACGCTGCCGAGAAGATTATCCTCGCCTGGCGCGAGTGGACCGATGAGTCTGTGGACGTCATCGCGCACACAGCGGATGGCGTGGCCCACAACACCGTGACGCCCGTCATCCGCCGCGTCGACTCCCGCGGCAATGCCGGTGGCGAAATCTACGAGGCCTACCTGGCGCTTCGCTGCAACATCACGACCGACGAGCACCCGCTGGGCGTGTTCCACCCGCATGCCGAGTACCACCATATTAAGAAGGAGAACATCGGCCTGATCGAGGTCATGGGCCTGGCCATTTTGCCGCCGCGCCTGGTTCCCGAGCTCGGCGCTGTCCGCGAGCACCTGCTGGCGGCCAAGGTCGATGCCAGCTACGACCTTGCCAGCGCGCTCGAGGGCGACGACCTTTGCCGCAGCCATGCCGCGTGGGCCGAGGATGTCTATGCCCGCCGCGCCGACGAGCTTACGGCGGACAACGCCATCGATATCCTGCACGAGGAGGTCGGCGTGGTGTTCGGCCACGTGCTCGACAACGCCGGCGTCTTTAAGTGGGACGAAGCCGGCCGTGCCGCCCGGCAGCGCTTCATCGACTCGCTGTAGCATACGAGTTCGAGCCTCATCAGCGGCCACGACACAACTGCCCACACGACAACGGCGCCCGCCGGCAACATCGCCGACGGGCGCCGTTTTTGAGTGTAGTCGTCGGGGACGTTCTTAAACGACTAGTCATTAAAGAACGTCCCCGACGACTAATGACTCGAGCGTGGAAAATCTCCCACTGTGAGCTCGTATGGGCACCAAAAGCGGGAGATTATCCACGCTCATTCTATTAGAAGTCGCAACCGCTACAACTCTACGACCTCAACGCTGTTGTAGATCTCGTCCCAGCGGTCCATGACCAGGTGGCCGGTCTTGGGATCCATGGCGTTGAGCTTACCGCAGGTATTGGCGGTCTTGAGCACCGTGACGTCGTCGGCACCAGCAGCAATGGCATGCGCAAAGCCGGCGATGGTCGAGTCGCCGGAACCCGTCGCGTTCACAGCCGCAATCGCGGGCGTCTTGGCGCGGAACGCGCGACCCTCATGGAAGCCCACCGAACCGGCGGCGCCCATCGAAACGACAACCCAGGGGATACCGGCAAAGCGGCCATCGGCGGCAAGCGCCTCGCGCAGGGCATCGACATCATCGGTCGTAAAGGACGTACCCAGCAGACCGTTAATCTCGGTCAGGTTGGGCTTTACGAGCTCAGGCTTAGCGTCGGACTCCAGCGCGGCCTCCAGCGATGCGCCCGAAGTGTCAAGCAGCACCTTGGCGCCCGCCTCCTCGGCGATCTTCACGAGCTCGGCATAGTAACCGGCATCGACGCCACGCGGCAGCGAGCCTGAAAGCGTCACAACGTCCGCCTTCGCTGTAAGCTCGGCGAACTTGGCCGTAAAGGCCTCGAGCTCGGCAGGCGCAATCTGCGGACCGCTCTCCAGCAGCTCGGTCTGATTACCCTCGTGCAGGATATTCAGGCAAATGCGCGTCTCACCGGCAATGGGCACAAAGTCATTCTTGACGCCATCGGCATCCATGAGCTCGGCCATATAGGCACCCATGTGACCGCCAAGCAGGCCGGTCGCGAGCACGTCGTCACCCAGCTGCAGCAACACGCGGCTCACGTTGAGGCCCTTGCCGCCAGCGGTCTTTTCGGGCGTCACGCGGTTCACGTCGTCGATGATCAGCTTGTCGAGCTGATAGCGCGTATCGATCGACGGGTTCATGGTAACGGTCAGAATCATATTGAACTCCTGTTTCCGGGGCGCCAAACGCGCGACCCCAAACATACGATAACTCGTTAAAGGATCTCGATCTCAAAGCCACGGGTGACGGTCTCCCCCGGCTTGGCAACCAGGCAGCCGCGCTTATGCTCCAGAACATCGTCCTCGTCAGAGCAGGTGGACAGGCCGCCCCACGGTTCCACGGCCACAAAGTCGCCCTCGGGCTTGCTCCACACAATCAGGTATGGCATATCGGGGAACGTCAGGCGCACGCCCTTGTCCTCGGTTTTCTTGGTCAGCGTAACCACGCGGCTGTCGAGCACGTCAAAGATGGTCTCCGCGAAGTCGAAGAGTTCGTGGGTCAGCGGCAGGTTCTGGCCGATCATGGGGTTCTTGCTGCGATGTTCAACATCAATCAGGCCCGTCGAGGGAACGGCAGTACAGAGCTCGGTGGCCTCGCGCTGCTCAAAACGAAGCTCATAATCGTCATAGGACTCGCCCTCGTCGAGCGGGCACTTAAAGCCGGGGTGACCACCCACAAAGAATGGCATGTCCTCGGTACCCTCATTGGTCACCTCGTACGACACGGCCACCTTTTCCGAATCGATCGCGTAACGAGCAACGATCTTAAACGGATACGGGTACTGCTCGAGCAACTCGGCATGGTCGGCAGAGCTTAGGCTCAGCGCGACCATGCTGTCGCCCTGCTCCTCAAGCTTCCACTCCTGCTTGCGGGCAAAGCCGTGGCGGGCAAGCTTGACCTCGCGGCCGCCCATGGTCATCGCGCGGCCGTCACGAAGGCCGCCGCAAATCGGAAAGCAAATGGGTGCCTGGCCCGACCAGACCGCCGGATCGCCCTGCCACAGGTACTCGCGACCGTTGGCTTTAATCGAAGTGAACGATCCGCCAGCCGTGCTCAGTGCCACGCGAACAGAACCGTTATCAAGAACAAACTCCATAGGAGCCTTCCCTTTCTTACGCCAGCCCGCCGAGTGAATAGGGCTGATAGAAAACCGGCCCGCGCCCCCTCACAGAAACGCGAGCCGTCAATTGAAAAGCTGCAGAATGCCGGGTACCGCCAGGAGCGAAGCACTCAAGCCCAGCAAGCAAACGTGTTATCGGAGCAGCTTGCCCGCCAGATGGCTTCGCAGCGTCGACCTGTTACGCGGTTTGGCAAAACCGCGTAACCTCCTTAGTCGTGGTATTCGCCACGGTCCCACTTCTCGAGGAACTCGTCAAAGAAGTGCGGGTCAGCCTGAGCCTCGGCGTCGGCCTTATTGCAGGCGTCGATCTTGGCAATCAGGGCATCGTGCTCGGGGGTCTTCTCGTAGGGCTCCTCCAGGAAGGCAAGCATGATGTCGGCCATCAGGAACTCGCCGGTAATCTTGCCGCCAAAGCCCACGATGTTAGCGTTGAGCTCGCGACGGGCATACAGGGCAGAGGTCATGTCGCGAACCAGGGCGCAGCGGGCGCCGGGAACCTTGTTGACGGCGTTGGTGATGCCGATGCCGGTGCCGCACAGGGCCACGCCAAAGTCGGCCTTGCCGCTGGCAACGGCCTCGCCCACGGCCTTGCCGTAGATGGGATAGTGCGTACGGGTGTGGCTGTAGGTGCCGCAGTCGAGCACCTTGTAGCCAGCCTGCTCCAGGCGGTCGGCCAGATAGATCTTCTCGTCCGTAACGATATGGTCGCAACCGATTGCGATGGTCTTCTTCATCAGAACGTCCTTTCGTCTGAATTCACAAGTTGAGGTAGAAGTTCGAGTTCTCGGTGGCTCTCGTTAGGCCATCTTGTTGAGCATGTCGACACGGATCTGGTGACGGCCGCCGGCGTACTGGGCGCGCAGGAACTCGCGGGCGATCTTCTTGGCGACCTCGGTGCCCACAACGCCCGGGCCCATGGTGACCATGCGCGAGCCGTTGTGCTCGCGGGTCATGTAAGCGGAACGCTCGTCGGAAATGTTGGCGACGACCATGCCCTTGATCTTGACGGCGGCCATATAGGATCCGACGCCGTACTTATCGAATGCGAAGCCCTGGGAATCCTTGTGCTCCAGCAGGTCCTTGGCAACGGCGGTCGCGGAATCAACAAAGTCCGCGGCAGGGGTCTCGGAATAGTCGACGACCTCGTGACCGTCGGCGATGAGCATCTCCTTGATGGACTCCTTCATCGACATACCGTCGGCATCGGAAGCGATTACAACCCTCATGACATCCTCCTTGAGAGATACGCAGGTGCGTAGTTTCTGTTTGGAAGTGTTGAATCGCGCTCAGGTCCGGGCATCTGAATGTGCGGTTCTTCACTGTTCATGTTTATTTGAACACATTCGAACATCAAGTGCAACCATTATTTGTTTAACTTTGTTCTTTTTTGAACAAATACCGTTCACGGTTGATTGCCGACCGTTTGAGCCCGGCGCGGACGCAGCGACCATGTGTTCAACAAACAAAAGGGCGGCCGAGAACGTGTCTCGGCCGCCCTTCTTACGGCTGATCTTCCAAGGATCGCTTTGCCGCCTACTCAGACTGTCCGCTCTTCTTGGCATGTTTGGACGGAGCCCTCAGAAAACGGCCCGTCAAATAGTTCGCCGGGCCAGAGATATCGATCCCCAGCAGCGTGTGTCCCAGCCACAGAAACGCTGCGAGCACCAGTAACGGGATGACGCAAGAGGTCACGATCATCACGATGACGCCTTCGATGAGGTCGGTCACCTGCTGCACGATCTCGTCGGTCATCTGCTTGGCACCACTGGTCACCGACGTGACGAGACCCGAGGCACCGTCGGCAAGCTGCTCAAGCACGTTCTTGGACTCTGTGGACTCGGTCTTTTTCTTGCTTGCTTTGGAGCTGTCGCTATCTGCCGTACCCGCAGCGTCGGCCACCTTTTGCTCCGCCGCTTCGATGCTCACTCGATACGTTTCGTCGACCTTTTGCGACACCCATACGCTTGCAGGCACCAACGCCATGCCGATCACGGCAACCACCAGCACGCGAGTTGCCACGCGACGGATGACCGTGCTCGTGCTCCAGCGCCCGTGAATGCCGAGCGACACCGCAAAGAGCACCAACGCAAGCGGGATTAAGATGCCCAAGCCAACCGACCACAAAATCGTGAGCAAATATTTTTCCAGGTATAGCACGGCAAGCACGATACCAAGGTTGCCTGAAAGCTGCGCGAGCTGCTCGGCAACCGGCGTCCCCGTATCACCCGGCAGCGCGGTAATGCCCGCAGACAGCGCCACGCACGAGGTCGTGAGCGCCAGTACGTTACCTTTCTTTTGATCAATGACCTCGATGGTGGAGTCCCAAGTCTTGGTATCGGCAAAATGCGGACGAGCTATAAAGCCCGACAGCAACGCCAGTACCACGAGCGCAACGATAAAGCCAATCTGCAGCTTTTTGTTTGCGCACACGACATCGGACAGGCTGGGCTGTAGCTCGGTTACCGTCGTGTGCTCGGTTATCTGGACAGGACGCCCATGAGCCATCTCGTGCGCATCTCTTTTTTGTATTGACCCGTTATCCGGCATTTGGATACCTCCTCAGTCCGGCCTGTATTGCGGATGGAAGTATACCCACCCATCGAAAAACCGAACGGCAGGAGGCGCAACAGGCTGCTGCATGACCCGCCCGCCATGAAATGGGCCCATCTACTACGTTTAACCGCCTATCCCCGACCATGCCACAAAGCGAAAAAACAAAACCGCAGGTAGAAGTCCTGCGATTTTTCATGAAACGCGGGTGTGTTCGAGGGTATCGGGTTAAACGTAGTAGATGAGCCAGTTTCGTGGCGAGCGCTGCCAACCGATCCTCCGGGGACGGGAAAAGCGGGTCATTTGGGGCTGTCGGCCCCTATTTCGCCGCAACCTAGATAGGTGGGATACAGAAAAACCCTGCCGCGGATAGCGGCAGGGTTTTTGGAAGGGGACGAGGTTGTGAGGGCTCGTTAGGCGAGCTTAGCCTCGAGTGCGGCGATGCGCTTATAGGCATCGATGGTAAAGCGGGTCTGCTTCTCCAGGATCATGGTGGTCATGAGGGTGTCCTGAGCGTGGGCCATGATGAAGGTCATCTCCATCTCGCCGCCGCCGGCCTCCTGCGAAAGCAGCTTGGTCTGCGTGTCGTGGGCGCCAATGAGTGCATCGCTCGCATCCTTGTGCAGCTGTTCGGCCTTCTCAAAATCACCCTCGCGAGCAGCATCGAGCGCTGCAAGCAGATCAGTCTGGGCGTCACCCGCGTATGCGACGATCTCGAATCCAACCATCGAGATTTCTTCTTTGGTTGCCATATTGCGTTCCTTTCACATATGAACCAATGGAGAGCATCGCGTCCGGGCATACGCGCTGCGTTGTGTATGACAGAAACATTAACATTCAAACAAAACAGAACAATGCAAAACGCAATTTCGAGCTATGAACGGTCGATTTTCGCCCGTGAACGGTTTTTAAACCAATGCGAACAATATCGAACACAATTAGTGGCAACCCAAACAGGTCCACACCCTAACGCAAATCGCGCACCGTATCGCCCTCTACGAGCACGCCGGGGATCAGCATGTGCTCCACGCCAGACGCAACCCCCTCGGCGCCGGCAATCTTGTCGACAGCCCACATGCCGACGCGCTTGTTGTCAAAGCGCACCGTGGTCAGGCGACGGTCGGGCACGATGTCGCCCAGGCTGTCATCAACACCCGCCACGCTCACGTCCTCGGGCACGCGCTTTCCGCGCGATTCGAGCCCGCGAATGCAGCCGTAGGCCATGGCGTCGTTGGAAGCATAAATGGCCGTACAGGTCGGATCGTCCGCTAGAGCCTGACCGGCGGTATATCCGCTCTGTGCCGTCCAATCGCCACGGACGAGTCGCGGCGGCTCAATACCATGCGCACGCAATGTCTCGCGCCAGCCCTCCTCGCGCTGCATGCCCGAAAGCGAGCGCTCGGGGCATGAGATAAAGTGCACGGTCTTGTGCCCCTGCTCCAACAAGTACTCGACCACCTGGCGCGAGCAATCGAACTGGTCGTTATCGACCGTTGAACAGAGCGGGTGCTCCAGCATGGTAACGAGCACCGTCTGCATGCCGGGCAGCGGCTCGAAGGTGCCAAAGTCCGCCGGCATGCGATTCATGATCACAACCATGCCATCCACCGGCAGCGCGCTCATGCGCGACGATGCACTCTCGAGGGTATACGGATGCCCATCTACTTTAGTTAGGGTGATGGCATAGCCATGTTTGTCGGCCGCAGCGGCAAAGCCCTCCATACGGTCGAGGTTGCCGGTGCCGGTAATGTTGAACATGGCGACACCGACGGTCTTAAACTTGCCGCGGCGCAGCGATCGACCGGCAAAATTGGGACGATACCCCAGCTCGCGCATGGCGGCACGCACGCGCTCCTTGGTCTCGGGGCGCACGCTGGGCGAATCGTGCACCGTACGCGAGACCGTCTGCTCCGAGACGCCCGCGAGACGCGCCACGTCCTTAACGGAAACCGATTTTTTAACAGCGGCCATAGGTCGATCTTTCTATGTCAACGATGCCATTGGCGGCACCCTACGCAGTCAAATGAACGCCTTCAAGTATATCCAACACCTCCCCCACAATACGTTTACCACCCAAAACCTACCGTTCACCGACAATCCCGCTTCCACGAACGGCTTTTGTCGCCCAAATGTTAACGTTGCCATTGTGCAAACACAGAGCCACCGGGCGGCTCAATCGTTTACGCATAAGGAATCGATGGTTCGCAGGCACAGGAACCAACGGTTCGCGTCTTTTATTGTGTCGCAAAATGGCAACGTCAACATTTTGGCAACCGAACGCCAAAAGCTACCATCGTTGCTAACCCACCGACTCTTAGGAGCATTGCATGGAGCAACTCATCGCCATCATCGAAAAGGGCCAGCCCTTTTTCAACGCAATCGCCCGCAACAAGTACCTTAAGGCGATCCGCGACGGCTTTATCTCCGTCATCCCCATCATCATCTTCTCGTCCATCTTCTGCCTGGTAGCCTCGGTCCCCAACATCTGGGGTTTCTATTGGCCCGATGACATCAACAACGCCCTGTGGAAGTGCTACAACTACTCCATGGGCATCCTGGCCATCGCCTGTGCCGCCACTACTGCCAAGCACTTCGCCGACGCCCAGAACCGCGACCTGCCCAAGAACAACCAGATCAACTTCATCTCGTGCATGTGCGCGGCCATCATCGGCTTCTTGCTCCTTTCGAGCGACACGATCGCCACGGACGCTGCCAGCGGCTTCAACACCACCTACCTTGGTTCCAAGGGCCTGCTGACCGCCTTTATCGCTGCGTTTGCGACCGGCATCATCTACAAGTTCTTTATCAAGCGCAACATCACCGTCAAGATGCCCGAGCAGGTTCCGCCCAACATTTCGCAGACCTTTAAGGACATCATCCCCTTCTCCGTCTGCATCACCGTCTTTTGGGTCTTTGATATCGTCTTCCGCGCTGCCTTTGGCTTCTGCTTTGCCCAAGGCGTCATCCAGGTGTTCCAGCCCCTGTTCACCGCCGCCGACGGCTATATCGGCCTCGCTGTGATCTACGGCGCTATGAGCCTCTTCTGGTTCGTCGGCGTCCACGGCCCCTCGATCGTCGAGCCCGCCATCGCCGCCGCTCTCGTTGCCAACATGACCGACAACCTGGCTGCGTTCCAGGCCGGCCAGCACGCTTCCGCTGTCCTGACCCAAGGTGCCCAGTACTTCGTCGTCTGCATGGGCGGCACCGGTGCCACGCTCGTCCTGGTCTTCATGTTCTGTTTCCTGGCCAAATCCCAGGAGATGCGCGCCGTCGGTAAGGCCGCCATCGTCCCGGTCTGCTTTGCCGTCAACGAGCCGTTGCTGTTCGCCGCACCCATCGTGCTCAACCCCGTCTTCTTTGTCCCGTTTGTCTTTGCCCCGATCGCCAACATCTGGATCCTCAAGATCTTTATCGACTTCTTGGGCATGAACGGCTTTATGTACACCCTGCCTTGGACTGTCCCCGGCCCCATCGGCACCATCATGGGCTTGGGCTTCCAGCCGCTCGCCTTTGTGATGCTCGCCATCATCCTGATCGTCGACTTTGTCCTGTACTATCCGTTCTTCCGTGCCTATGACGCCCAGAAGTGCGCCGAGGAGGCCGAGATCTCCCAGGAGGAGCTCGCCGCCAAGAACGCCGAGAAGGCCGCCAAGCTCAACGACGCCTTCCAGGGCAAGGCCGATGCCAAGAGCGTTGCCGCCGGCGCCGCGGCCGAGGCCGTGAAGGCCGACGCCCCCACCGCTTCCGCAGCACCCGCTGCCGAGGCTACGACCGCCAGCGACCTCAACGGCAAGCGCGTGCTCGTGCTCTGCCAGGGTGGCGGCACCTCGGGCCTGCTCGCCAACGCGCTGGCCAAGGCTGCCAAGGAGCGCGGCATCGAACTTGAAACCGCCGCCGAAGCCTATGGCAACCACGTCGACATGCTCCCCGACTTTGACCTGGTCGTCCTGGCCCCGCAGGCCGCAAGCTACCTGGCCGACCTGCAGAAAGACTGCGAGCGCGTGGGCAACAAGTGCGTCGCCTGCCGCGGTAAGCAGTACATCGAGCTCTCCCAGAACGGCGACAAGTCTCTCGCCTTCGTAAGCGAGCAACTCTCGAAGTAAGTAACGCTCAGGGCCAGCCGACCATCCAAGACCGGCTGGCCCTTCGATTTAGACGATTGGATCATCATGTCCGTTAACCCTGCTAGCGTCACCAACCCGCCCGCGCAGTTTCCCGAGGACTTTGTCTTTGGCGGCGCCACCGCTGCCTACCAGGTAGAGGGCGAGACCCGCACTCACGGTAAGGGCAAGGTTGCCTGGGACGACTTTCTGGAGGCCCAGGGGCGTTTCTCTCCCGATCCCGCTTCGGACTTCTACAACCAGTACCCCGTCGACCTGGAGCTGTGCGAGGAGTTCGGCATCAACGGCATTCGCCTCTCCATTGCCTGGAGCCGCATCTTCCCCAACGGCACCGGCGAGATCAACCCCGAGGGTGTCCAGTTCTACCACGACCTCTTCGCCGAGTGCCACAAGCACCACGTTGAGCCGTTTGTCACGCTGCATCACTTTGACACGCCGCTGCCCCTCTTTGAGAAGGGTGACTTCCTCAACCGCGAGACCATCGACGCCTTTGTGGACTTTGCCACCTTCTGCTTTAAGGAGTACGCCGACCAGGTAACCTACTGGTTCACCTTTAACGAGATCTGGGCCGACGCCTCCAACACCTACATCGAGGGTACCTTCCCCGGTGGCGTCAAGGCGCATCTTGCCGAGGCCTTCCAGTGCGAGCACAACATGATGCTCGCCCACGCCAAGGCCGTGCTGGCCTTCCACAACGGCGGCTTTAAGGGCAAGATTGGCGTCATCCAGTCGCTAGAGTTTAAGTACCCGCTCAACGAGAACGACCCCGCCGACATCAAGGCCGCCAACAACGAGCACGTGCTGCAGAACCAGTTTTTGCTCGACGCCACCTTCCGCGGCGACTATGCCCCCGACACCCTCGAGTGCGCCAACCGCCTGGCCGCCATCTCGGGCGGCACCATCGAGATCCTGGACGAGGATCTCGAGATTATGCGCGAAGCAGCGCTCTACAACGACTACCTGGGCGTTAACAACTACCAGTGCCGTTTTTTGAAGGCTTACGATGGCGAGAACGACCTGCACCACAACGGTACGGGCGAGAAGGGCACCGGTCGCTGGCGCGTCAAGGGCATTGGCGAGCATGTGAACAAGCCCGGCATCCCCACCACCGACTGGGACTGGATCATCTACCCCGAGGGTCTGTTCGATCTGCTCGTCTACATTAAGCAGCGCTACCCCAACTACAAGCAGATCTTCATCACCGAGAACGGCATGGGCTACAAGGACCCCTACAAGGACGGTTTTGTGGATGACCAGCCGCGCATCGACTACATCGAGCAGCACCTGCGTTGGCTGCTCAAGGCTATGGAGGTGGGCGTCAACGTGGGTGGCTACTTCCTGTGGAGCCTGCAAGATCAGTTCTCCTGGACCAACGGCTACAACAAGCGTTACGGCTTCTTCTACGTTGACTTTGAAACCCAGAAGCGCACGCCCAAGGCAAGCGCCTACTGGTACAAGCACGTGGCGCAGACCCGTCGTCTGGACTAGCGGCTGGCGGCGAGCGGAACTGCCCCGCTCACATAACCTGTCCCCATTTCTCAGCCGGGGGTGGCACGTCACACGGCGCGTCACCCCCGGTCTTTTTGGGCGGACCGTGTCGCACGTTTGTCTCGATCTGTAACATCTGACCGAGTTTTTCGGCCCTAGCTGTTACAGATTAAGATGAACGAGCCGAGCACGTCTACGCCCGCAGATCCCGCACGCTCGCGCGCTCGACCAACACGCCCGAGACGAGCGTACGGCTTCTGGAGCTCGGGGCTTCCAGACCTGCGACGACCTCGTTGAGCGCACGGATGCCCAGCTCGCGGTGGCGAAACTTTACCGACGTCAGAATCGAATTGGGAATCGTCTTGTAGAGCTCATCGTCGAAGCCGATCACGGACACGTCGTCGGGCACACTGAGCCCTTTGTCACATAGAGCCATCATCACGCCGTTTGCCATACAGTCGTTAGCAGCGAGAACCGCCGTGCAATCGGGTTTATCGGCAAGCACAAGGCCCGCGGCATAGCCACTATCCGCATTCCAATCGCCTTGCAGAGGCTCGGGCGGCTCAATGCCACGCGCCTCGAGTGCCGCACGCCAACCTTTCATACGACACTGGCTCGACAGCGACTCTTTCTTACCAGAGACGAAGTACACGTTCTTGTGCCCGCGATTTAAGAAGTACTCGCACGCCATGCGCGCGCCGCCCTCTTGGTCGTCACTAACGGTGGAGCAGGTAGGATGTTCCATCGGTGTGATAATCACCGTCTTGAGGTCTTTCGGCGCCTCAAAGGTATCAAAGTCATCGACCATCTGGCGCAGATTGAAAATCATGCCGTCGACGGGAAGTTGCGACATCCTACGCGCCGCTTCGGCAAGGGTCATCTTCTCCCCCGCCCGCTTTTTGATCATCGTGAGCGCAAAGCCTCGCTCTTCGGCGGCATCGGCGATACCGTCGATCATGTCCACGGCGCCGCCCGACAAGTGGAACATCACCACGCCGATGCACCCGTAACGGCCCAACTTGAGTGAACGCGCGGCAAAGTTCGCCCGGAACCCAAGCTCCTCCATGGCCGCATGGACCCTATCGCGCGTCGACTCACGCACGCTATCAGGCTCGTTGATCACGCGCGACACCGTCTTGAGAGAAACGCCCGCGGCAACTGCCACATCATTCATTGAGACATTTTTCTTGTCCATCGTTGCCACTACTTCTCCAGTCGGTTTTGCATCGCTTGTTTTTTGCGTTCTAGCATACACTACCTGCCCGACTGACAAATCAGCCGTTTATCGGACAATATCGACCGTTCACCCGTAAATCCTTGTTGCTCTACCAAAAATGTCTTACGTTGTCATTAACGAAATGTCCTACGTTGTCATTTCGCAATGCCTTCCTTAAGCAGGAAGGTTTCCGGGCAGTCCTAACCATCCATCGACGACCAGTTCCATCCACATGCATTGCGCATCGAGCAGCAAAGGAGCTCTATGGACGCCATCGTAAAGATGCTCGAAAAGCATCAACCGTTCTTTGAGAAGATCTCGAGGAACATCTACCTCCAGGCCATTAAGGACGGATTCCTTGGGTGCATGCCCATCGTCCTCACCTCTTCGATCTTTCTGCTGATCGCCACGCTTCCCGGCGTAGTTGGCATCACGCTGCCCCAGCCGCTCATCGACTGGTGCAACAAGCTGTACAACTTCACCATGGGCGTCATGGGCATCATGGTTGCCGGCACCACTGCCAAGAACTTCACGGCATCCATGAACCGTCGCATGCCCGCCGGCAAAGTGCTCAACGACGGCTCCACCATGGTGGCCGCCCAGTGCAGCATGCTGCTGCTCGCTGTTACGCAGTTCACCACCAAGTTCAACGGCTCCGAACTTTCGGTCTTCGATTGCACCAGCATGGGTACGCGCGGTCTGTTCTCGGCCTATATCGCCGCGTTCATTACCGTGTGGGTCTATAAGTTCTGCGTCTCGCGCGATCTGACCATTAAGCTGCCCAAGGAGGTCCCGGGCGCCATCGCTCAGAACTTCCGCGACATCATCCCCTTTGGCGGCGCCGTCATCATCTGCGGCATCATCGATGTCGTCGTGCGCAACCTCATGGGCGTTCCGTTCTCCGAGCTGCTTATCAAGCTGCTCTCCCCGCTCTTTACCGCTGCAGAAACCTATCCCGGCCTTATCCTTATCCAGGCAGCCACCGCATTCTTCTGGTTCATCGGCGTCCACGGCCCCTCGATCGTCCAGCCGGGCATCGACCCCATCCGTCTTGCCAACCAGGCCGAGAACCTGCAGGTTCTGCTGGCAGGCGGCCACCCCGCCCACTCCCTCACCTTTAACATGTCGCTCGTGGGTGAGTTCGGCGGCACCGGCGCCACGTTCATCGTGCCGCTTCTGCTGATTCTCTTTATGAAGTCCAAGCAGCTCAAAGCCGTCGGTAAGGCCTCGATTGTTCCTGTTGCCTTCGCCGTCAACGAACCGCTGCTCTTTGGCGCGCCGATGATCCTTAACCCCTACATGCTCGTCCCCTTTGTTGCCGCTGGCTGCGTCAACGTAAGTGTTGCCAAGTTCTTTATCGATAACGTGGGCATGAACGGTTTCTCCTTCGTGGTGCCTTGGGCCACCCCCGCCCCCATCGGCATCTTCATCACCACGAACTTCCAGCTTATCGCCCTGGTATTTGTCGCGATTATCATCTTGCTGGACGCCATCATCTACCTGCCGTTCTTGAAGGCATACGATAAGCTGCTCTGCGACCAGGAGGCCGAGCGCGCCGCCGAGCTGGGTCTCGAGTCCAATGGCGCCGCTGCCATCGCCGCCAACGCCCCTGCACCCGCTGTCGAGCAGACTACCGCTTCCGTCGAGCCGACCGCCGCTGCCGCCGACAGCAAGCCTGTCACCGATCAGCCCGAGCCCGCCGCCGACGCATCCGCCAAGAAGGATGTCGACGGTCTGAAGGTCCTCGTCCTGTGCGCCGGCGCCGGCACCTCTGCCATGCTTGCCAACGCCATCAAGGAAGGTGCCGCGCAGACCGGAGAGAACATCGCTTCCTCTGCCGGCGCTTATGGCCAGCACACTGCCATCATGGATCAGTACGACGTTATCGTGCTTGCCCCGCAGGTTCGTAGCTACTACAACGACATGAAGGCCGACACCGATCGTCTGGGCATTAAGCTGCTCGCTCCCCGCGGTAAGGAATATATCGACCTTACCCGCGACCCCGCTGGCGCCATCAAGTGGCTCCGCGAGAACCTCGACTAGTTTCCTGCCTCTGTTGGTGCCCGGATCCCCAGTTCGGGCACCTCTCCCTATTCTTATCCCACAGAAAGGATGACTCATGACCAACCCCATGCAGTTCCCCGACGGCTTTGTGTTTGGCGGCGCCACCGCCGCTTACCAGGTTGAGGGCGAGACCCGCACGCACGGCAAGGGCAAAGTGCCCTGGGACGATTTTTTGGCTGCCCAGGGTCGCTTCTCCCCCGACCCCGCAAGCGATTTCTACAACAAGTATCCGGTCGATATCGACCTGTGCCAGCGCTTCGGCATCAACGGTATTCGCGTCTCCATCGCTTGGAGCCGTATCTTCCCCAACGGCACCGGCGAGATTAACCCCGAGGGCGTCGCCTTCTATCACGAGCTTTTTGCCACCTGCAACAAAGCCGGCGTTATCCCCTATGTCACGCTCGATCACTTCGATACGCCCGAGGCCTTCTACCAGGACGGTAGCGAGGGCTTTCTGACACGCACGACGATCGACGCCTTTGTCGAGTACGCCAAGTTCTGCTTTGCCGAGTTCACCGAGGTCAAGCACTGGTTTACCTTTAACGAGATTCCCGCGACCGCCGAGGGCAGCTTTATCGTCGGCAACTGGCCGCACGGCGAGAAGTATCGCCTGGACAAGGCCTTCCAGCTTATGCACAACATGATGGTGGCCCACGCCAAGGCTGTCGTCGCCTTCCATGAGGGCGGCTTTGAGGGCGAGATCGGCATTGTCCAGAACCTGGAGCCCAAGTATCCCCTCGACCCCAACAGCGCCGCCGACTGCGAGGCAGCTCGCATGGCCGACGTCATAAACAACCGCTGGGTACTCGACGCCACCTTCCGCGGCCACTATGCAGCCGACACCATGGAGGCTGCGACCAAGCTGGCCCATATCGCCGGCGGCGAGCTCGACGTCCGCGACGAGGACATCGCCGCGCTGACCGCCGCGCTCCCCTACAACGATTGCCTGGGCGTCAACACCTACAAGTGCCAGTTCCTGCGTGCCGCCGAGGGCGAAAACGACATCAACCACAATGGCACCGGCGACAAGGGCTCCTCGCGCTGGTTCCTCAAGGGCGTGGGCGAGTCATGCGTGCGCGAAGGCGTACCCACCACCGATTGGGACTGGATCATCTATCCCGAGGGCCTCTACGACCTGCTGCTCCGCATTAAGAACGATTACCCCAACTACAAGAAGATCTACATCACCGAGAACGGCATGGGCTATAAGGACGACTTTGAGGACGGCTTTATCGACGATGCCCCTCGCATCGACTATATGCGTCAGCATCTCGCGTGGATCCTCAAGGCAATCGACGGCGGCGTAAACGTCGACGGCTACTTTGTGTGGTCGCTGCAGGACCAGTTCTCCTGGACCAACGGCTATAACAAGCGCTATGGCCTGTTCTACATCGACTTTGAGACCCAGAAGCGCTATCCCAAGGCCAGCGCGTACTGGTACAAGAACGTCGCGGAGACCGGCCTACTCATGTCCTAGTTTCCGCCGTATACTCCCTGTCGGCCGTATACGAATCCCTCCACGGGTTCGCATGCGGCCTTTTTTGTTTTGGCTCGACCCGAACAGGCCGTTTATCTCGATCTGTAACATCTAGCCGAGTTTTTGGCTCCCAGCTGTTACAAATCGAGACAAACAGGACGTCCGGTCAGAAAATCTCAATCTGTAACACCTAAGCTAGCAGATGACCTGCGTGTGCTCCTCGATGGCAGCGCGGTCCTCGGCGGTAATACCCGGCTCGCACACCACGGCGTCCAAATTGTCCAAGCGGCAGAAGGTATAGAAGTCGCGCTTGCCGATCTTGCTGGAGTCGGCGATCAGATAGCGCGAGTCTGCCTTGCTAAAAGCGAGTTGCTGGATACGGCCCTCGTCCATGTTGGACGTAGACACGTCGCCATCCAGAATGCCGTTGGCGCCGATAAACGCCGCATCGATGCCCAGCGCGCGCAGGGTATCCTCGGCCGTTGGTCCCACAAAAGCGGCGGTGCGGCGACGGTACATACCGCCCACGAGGCACAAGTCGCAGTCCTCGCGCGCCTCGAGCAGATTAAACACCGAAAGCGAATTGGTCACAATGCGCAGGCGAAACGTCGGCAGCATCGAGGCCATCTGTTCAACCGTGGTGCCCGTACCCAAAAAGATGGTCGAGCCTTCCTCGATAAGCTCCACAGCACGGCGTGCGATCTGCAGTTTTTCCTCGGCATGCTTGGTGCGCTTTTCGCTGTGCGAATACTCATGGCGCAACATAGCGTGGGGACGACCCTGCGCACTGCGGGCGCCGCCGTGCACGCGCTCGATCTCACCCAGACTCGCAAGTTCTTCGAGATCGCGGCGAATCGTCATGTCCGAAACGCCCAGCGCATCCGAAATCTCCTTGACCGAGACCGTGCCCTGCTCCTCGAGCAGCTGACGAACCTTATCCTGTCGCTCTGCCTTAATCACGATGAATCCTCGCCGTTCTCTGCGCGCATATCATTCAAACAGTAACGAACAAATTGTATCAGACTCGTACGCGTCAAAAATGAACGCCCACGCAGCCCTAATCATCACTTTTTTGAGAAAAATACCCCCTGCTTTAGTGGGGTGTAGTGATAATCTTGCCTGTTCGCGCTACAGTTTGTCTGGAATATCTCGATGTTAGGAACCAAATGATCACTTCCGAGCTTTTCGGCACCACGCCGTGCGGTACCCCCGTTCATCGTTACACCCTCAACGGGCCCGAGATCTGCGTTCGCATTATGGACTTTGGCGCCACCGTGTTGGGCATCGACGTGCCCGACATTCCCGGCAACGTGCGCGATGTGGTGCTGGGCTTCGATAAGCTCGAGGATTACTTTGACAACCCCGCCTGCTTTGGCTCGACCATCGGACCCGTGGCAAACCGCACCGCGGGCGCCACGATCACCATCGACGGCACGGACTGGCATATGCCGGCCAACGAAGGCGTCAACAACCTGCACAGCGATCTTGAGCACGGCCTGCACAAGCGCGTGTGGGATGTTGAGCTCGACGAGGTCCACAACGCCGTGCGCATGACCACCTCGCTTAAGGATGGCGAGCTGGGTCTCCCCGGCAACCGCACCTTTACGGCCGTGTTTACCGTGACGCGCACTGGACGTTTCCGTATCGAGTATGGCTGCGAGAGCGACCGCGCCACGTACGTGTCCATGACCAACCACACGTACTTTAACCTTGCCGGTCATAACGCCGGCATGGACTGCGAACACTTCTTTGTTGCTAACGCTGCCCACTACCTGCCTATTAACGAGCAGAACATTCCTACCGGCGAGATCGCTCCCGTCGAGGGTACGCCGTTTGACTTCCGCGAGCTGCACCCCGTTGCACCCGGCATGGAGGCCGACGACCCGCAGATTAAGCAGGCCCGTGGCTACGACCACTGTCTGTGCATCGATGGTTATCAGTACGGCCGTAATCTGCGCCGTGCGATGCACGTCGAGGAGATGTGGACCGGCCGCGAGCTTGACTACTACACCACCGCCCCGGGCGTGCAGCTCTATACCGGCAACTGGCTGGGTGACGAGCACGCCAAGGACGATGCCAACTATGGCTGGGGCGCCGGCTTTGCCCTCGAGGCAGAGATGTACCCCGACACGCCGCACCAGCCGCTGTTCCCGCAGGGCATTGTGGGCCCAGGTCACCCCTACAGCAATGTGATCGAATACCACTTTATGAGGCACTAAGCCCATAACGCAACATATCGCACAGCAGCGCCCGCCGGCACCACCGCCGACGGGCGCTTTTCTATCCAGTCGAACGCCCGCTCGTTCGCGGCGTGGGTCGGCCTGACGCCCTCCGAGCACTCCAGCGGGGAGAGCGACCGCAGGG
>CATXJW010000030.1 GCA_958370325.1 uncultured Collinsella sp.
ACGGTGGTGTAAGAGACCACCAGCGTCGTGGCAACACGGCGGCTTGGCAAGCCCCATCCGGAGCAAGCGCGAATAGGAACGCTATGGGCCGGCCCGGTCCGCGTTCGGGTAGCGTGCGTGGAGCTGCACGGTAACGTGCAGACAAGATAAATGACCGTTCACGACAGAACCCGGCTTATAGGCCCACTCAGCAACTATGTTGACGCTGCGACGGCGTCAGCTGGCCGATTTGGCGCTCATTCGTCGGTCGCCGCCATAAGGCGTGCTCCCTCCTCTTTCGGGCCAAATCGACTCAGCTGACGCCGTCTCGCTGTCTTTGCCTGATCATCGGCAGCCTCATTTTTGTTACGATCCTGTCTTACAAGGCACTTTGCTCGCGCTGACAGGTTCTCGCTTTCGTTGACGGAATCATCGGCGTTGCCGTTCTATTTACTGGGGTTATCGGTACGGGCTTTGCCGTATTATTGAGGCTGTTTGTTGCTTTGCTTGTGTTTGAGGGGCTTTGTTGGACAGCTATTTTACTCTGCAATCGAATATTGAGGCTACGGGTGAGTTCGTCGATCGCAAGAGCCGGTTTATTGCCCAGCTGGTCCATATTGAGTCCGAGGACGAGGCAAACACCTTTATCGAGATGGTTTGCAAGCGTCATTACGACGCTCGGCACAATGTCCCCGCGTGGATTTTGGTCGATGGACGCGAGCGCCAGAGCGATGATGGCGAGCCGAGCCGCACGAGCGGAATGCCGACGCTCGAGGTGCTGCGCGGTGCGGGACTTAAAAACGTATGCTGTGTTGTGACGCGTTATTTTGGTGGCACGCTGTTGGGGCCCGGTGGCTTGGTACGCGCCTATACCGCGGCGACACAGGCGGCGGTGGCCGCGGCTCAGGAGGCTGGGCAGATCGTTGAGATGACGAGTGTCGTGCCGGTTGACGTGCATGTGGCCTATCCACAGTATGAGCAGGTGCTTCGTTTGGCGCAGGATTCGGGTGCCAAGGTTTCGGATACCGATTACGCGGATGCCGTGACACTTCACTTGGTGTTTAAGGCGGGGGAGCAGGAGCTGTTTTGCGCCAAGATGCGCGAGCTTATGGCGGGGCGCGAGGAGATCGAGGTCGGCGCTCCCGAATTTGCTGAGTTCTAACGGCGACGGCCGGCGTGCTTTTGGATGAATCTCAAGCGCGCCGGCCGTCGTTTTCTGTTGCTATCGTTTACTCGGCGAGCTGCTTTAGCATATCGCAGGCGATTTCGACGGCATCGTCGATGCAGCCGGGACAGCTGCGGAGCGGACCCTTGTCCGATCCGACGCCCTTGAGCGTGCCACAGACGGTCGTCGTGTTCTTCTCGCCAAAGCGCTTGGCAATCTCGCGCGACAGCTTGTAGGTCTGGCCCTTGGTCTTGGGGTTTTCTATACCGTCGCTCATCACAAAGCCCATGATGGCCACGGCGCCCGAGATGGCGCCGCAGGTCTCGGTCATGCCGCCCATGCCGGCGCCAAAGCCCTCGGTGAGGGTAAAGGCGATCTGGGGGTCGAGCCCCACAGCGGGCGCGAGCGTGCAAGCGACAGCCTGGGCGCAGTTAAAGCCGCGGGCGTGGTACTCGGCAGCCTGAGCCTGACAGGCGGTGATGTCGAGCTGGGCTGTATCGATTTGCTTCATCGTTGTCTCCTTGGTCACGGTGTACCCGCCTATGGTACCCGTGACGGGGCATGTAATCATCGAGAGCTTCATGTATGCCTCATTTATATCCATCGATTAAATGCCTAAGGCTGAGACGAATGCCCCTGATTTATTTGTCTCATAACCTATCGGCGGGATGGGTTGAGAGGGGTGCGGGGTAGCGGTATCGTGAACCGAATAAAAACAAAACCCAAGTAAGGGAGTTGGATATGAGCAAGCAGACCATCGGTACCACGTGTGTTCAGGGCGGTTATCGCCCGGGCGATGCAGAGCCGCGTCAGGTGCCCATCTATCAGTCAACCACGTGGAAGTACGACACGTCCGAGCACATGGGCAAGCTGTTTGACCTGGAGGAGTCGGGCTACTTCTATAGCCGTCTGCAGAACCCCACGTGCGATTTGGTCGCCGCCAAGATCTGTGAGATGGAGGGCGGCACCGCTGCGATGCTCACGAGTTCGGGCATGGCTGCGAACTTCCTTGCGATCTTTAACGTGGCCGGTGCCGGTGATCACGTGGTCGCAAGCTCTGCCATCTACGGCGGTACCTACAACCTGCTTGCCCATACCATGGGCCGTATGGGCGTTACCTGCACGTTCGTTGCCCCCGACTGCACCGATGAGGAGCTCGAGGCAGCCTTTGAGCCCAATACCAAGCTCGTCTTTGGCGAGACGATTGCCAACCCTGCCCTTGCCGTGCTCGATATTGAGCGCTTTGCCAAGGCCGCGCATGACCACGGCGTGCCGCTGATGGTCGACAACACCTTCCCGACGCCCGTGATGTGCCGTCCCTTTGAGTGGGGCGCCGACATCGTCACGCACTCCACCACCAAGTACATGGATGGACATGCTGCCTACCTGGGCGGCGTGATCGTCGACCACGGCCAGTTTGACTGGATGGCCCATGCGGACAAGTTCCCGGGCCTCACCACGCCCGACGAGAGCTACCACGGCGTGACGTATGCCGAGAAGTTCGGTCGCGAGGGCGCCTTCATTACCAAGGCCACCGCGCAGCTCATGCGCGACCTCGGCCCTATGCAGAACCCGCAGGCGGCGTTTTTCCTGAACAGCTCGCTCGAGAGCCTGCATGTGCGCATGCCGCGTCATTGCGAGAACGGCCTGGCCGTTGCCAAGTTCCTGCAGAGCCATCCCAAGGTGCGCTTCGTGAGCTATCCGGGCCTGGAGGGCGATAAGTACTATGACCTGGCTCAGAAGTACATGCCTAACGGTACCTGCGGCGTTGTGAGCTTTGGCTTTAACGGTGGTCGCGCGGCGGCCGAGACCTTTATGAAGAGCCTCAAGCTTGCCCAGATCGCCACGCATGTGGCCGACGCCCGCACTTGCTGCCTGCATCCCGCTAACGCTACGCATCGCCAGATGAACGATGAGGAGCTCATCGCCTGTGGCATCTCCGCCGACATGGTGCGCCTGTCGTGCGGCCTCGAGGACACGGCCGACCTGATTGCCGACCTTGAGCAGGCTCTCGAGCAGTGCTAGGCTAGCGTTCGCATAAGTCGCCGATGCCGACAGAGGGCTTCGGCGACCTTTACGTTCCGATTCCGTAGGCGGGACCCCAATCACGACTTTGCAGGCGATTGGGGCCCCGTTTTTGCGTTGCGCCACTCGAAAGGATGGACATGGAGAAAACCGCAGAGCAGCTGCGCCGCGAGCGCATTGCCCTTGAGGGCGACACCCACGGCAAGAACAAATGGGCGATTCTGTTTACGGTGCTCATTATGACGTTTATGGCGTGTCTGGATTCGACCGTCGTGACCGTGGCGCTGCCCGTGATGCAAAAGGAGCTGGGCGTGGGCCTCGATCGCATTCAGCTGGTGAGCTCGGTGTATCTGCTTGCGACATGCGTGGCTATGTTGCCGTTTGGCCGTCTGGGCGACGTGCGCGGCAAGGTGAATGTTTTCCAGCTGGGCGTCATCGTCTTTACGGTCGGCTCGCTGCTGTGCGGCCTTTCGGCTTCGCTCGAGGTTCTTATCCTGGCACGTATTGTTCAGGGCGTCGGTTGCGCGGCGGCCATGGCTAACAACATGGGTATCATCACCGAGTCGTTTCCGGCGCGCGAGCGCGGTCGTGCCATGGGTATCCTCGCGACCTTCGTGGCCCTCGGCATGATGTGTGGCCCCGTGCTCGGCGGCATGCTGGTGGCAAGTTTTCCCTGGGAGAGCATCTTCCTCATCAACCTGCCCATTGGCGTCATCTCGTTTATCGTGGGGCTCTACACGCTGCCGCATGTTAAGCCGGAGGCCGGCAAGCGTCCCATGTCCATGATCGAGGCCGCTCGTCGCTGCTTTGCAAATTCGGCCTTCACCATCAACCTAGCCTGCATGCTCATCGTGTTCGTTGGCATTGGCGCATCCGAGTTTATTCTGCCGTTCTATTTCCAGGATGCCCATGGCTTTAGCTCCGATATTTCCGGACTACTCTTTTTGGCGCTGCCGATGGTGAATGCCTTTATCGGCCCGCTTTCGGGTACGGTTTCGGACCGTGTAGGCTGCGAGGGCCCCACGGCGGTCGGCCTGGGCGTGTACGTATGCGGTCTCTTTGCGGTAAGTACGCTTGACGAGCACTCTTCCATCCCAGTGATCGTGTGCTGTGTCGCGTTTATGTCGTGCGGCACGTCGATTTTCCAGAGTCCCAACAACTCGCTGTACATGGGTTCGGCTCCGCGCGAAGCGCTCGGCTTTGCGGGCAGCCTGGGCAGCCTGGCGCGCTATGCGGGTATGGCAGTGGGCATTACGGCGGCGTCGCATATCCTGTATGGGCAGATGAGTGTGGCGATGGGCGAGGCCGTGACCAGTTTTGTTGCAGGCCGTCCGGATGTGTTCCTGTTTGGTTTTCGTTCGGTGTTCTACGTGCTCATGGCTGTGGCGGCAGCGGGCTTTGCGCTTGCCATGGTGCGTTTGGTGAAGATGCGCGCCCGCCATTAGCGTGTTGGGAGGCTGTCTGCCACGTATTCGCGCCGTCTCAAAAACTGGTTTGTGGTGCGATGCGGCTTGTGGGGCGGGCGGGGGTCGGTCCGTGGTAGACTATTGAACAACGTTTATTAATCGCGCGGTATCGTTGCCGCGAGAAGGGGTTGCGCCATGCAGGAGCTTGAGGATCGTATTCGCCATGACGGCATCGTAAAGGCCGGTAACGTCCTTAAGGTTGATGCCTTCCTCAACCACCAGTGCGACGTTGAGCTGTTCGACCACATGGGCGCCGAGTGGGCCCGTCTGTTCAAGGGTGTCGCGATCAACAAGATCCTGACGATTGAGGCTTCGGGCATTGGCATGGCCTGCATCGCAGCTCAGCATTTTGGCGGCGTGCCGGTGGTCTTTGCCAAGAAAGCCCAGTCCATTAACCTCGACGGCGAGCAGTATGCTACGACCATCTACTCCTTTACCAAACAGAAGGAGTACCCGGTTATCGTGGGCAAGCGTTTCCTGTCCGAGGGCGATAAGGTCCTGATTATCGACGACTTCCTGGCCAACGGCTGCGCTCTTGAGGGTCTTATCAAGATCTGCGAGGCCGCGGGTGCCGAGGTGTCCGGTATTGGCATTGCCGTGGAGAAGGGCTTCCAGGGCGGTGGCGATAAGCTCCGCGAGCGCGGCTTCCGCGTCGAGAGCCTGGCCCGTATCGCCGATATGGACTGCGAGACCGGCGAGATCACCTTCGCCTAAGCGCGCAACACAAGCGATTGGTATTCGATGTGACAAAGGGACTTTCCCTTTGTCACATTTTTTGTATGAGGGGAGGTGTTGATATGGATGAGAACAAGATGGGATGGCGTGAGTATGCGCGCTATGCCGAGATGTCGGCCGAGGAGTTGGCGCGCGATTGCGAGGTGCAGGTGTTTCGCGCGACGGGTCCGGGCGGACAAGGCGTCAACACGACGGACTCGGCGGTGCGCATGAAGCATGGGCCCACGGGGATTGTCGTGACGGCGCGCGAGAGCCGTAGTCAGTTTCAGAATCGCAGCTGCTGTCTGCGTAAGCTGCGCGCTGAGCTTGAGCGTCGCGGGCGTCCACCGCGCCGTCGCGTCAAGACCAAAGTGCCACAGCGCTCTCGCCAGCGCAGGCTCAACGATAAGCACTTCAACGCGATTAAAAAGGCCAACCGTCGCAAGCCGGGCGGGGAGGAATGATCTTCTCAATAAGTTGCGGTGAAATAGGGACTGTTTTGCGGCTTTGGCTGCATAAACAGTCCCTATTTCACCGCAACTTAGGTGAAGCTAGCGGGTTGGGTGCCAGACCTCGAGGACGGCGGGAAGGATATCCACCTCGATGCGCGAGGCGACAACGGGCTCGCCATCGGCCTGGATGGGGTAGTCGGGCTCCTCAAAGGTGAGCTCGGCATGGCGGCAGCGGCGCATGCGAATCGGCGGCAGTTTGGTATGGTGGCCGTCTTTGGCCGAAAGGAACATGGGCAGGGCAACCGCGCGTGGGACGGGGCCGCAGGCGTAGCAGACGTCGAGTATGCCATCGCAGGAATCGGCATCGGGACAGATGCGATAGCCCGAGCCATAGGTGGGGCCCAGCTGAATTGCCATGATGATCGCCCTCACGCGCTCGGCGGGCGCGCCGTCAAAGCTGACTGTCATGGGGTAGTTGCGATAGCGTAGGCCAAACTGCTCAAGTCCCGAGAGAGTGTAGAGCGGCGCGCCCGTCAAGCCGGTCTTTTTGCGCAGCTCGGTGGTGCCCAGGCCGATGGCGGCATCGATGCCGACCGAAAGCGTCTGGTCATAATACTCGACCGTCGCCTCGCCGCTACCGCTTGCGGGGTTCCATGAGCGAATGCGCCCGATGTCCTGACGTTGCAGCTCGCAGGTGAGTAGCGCGCCAAAATCCTTGCCGGAGAAATCGTCGATACCGAGCGTCTGGGCAAAATCGTTGCCGGAGCCCACGGGCAGGACGGCAAGAGCGGGGCGGGCGTCCTCCTTTTGCGTCATTAGCCCGTTGACGACCTCGTGAATCACGCCGTCGCCGCCGAGTGCGATAACGGTGTGGTAGCCCGTTGCCTGGGCGGCCAGTTCCTTGGCGTGTCCCATGCGCTCGGTCAGCACCAAGTCAAACTGGGATGCGCTTGCGGTCATGTCCAAAAAGCGTTGCAGACGCTCGGCAACTTCGCGTGCCGCACCCGACTGGGCGGCTGGGTTGGCGATGATGAGCGAGCGGCCAAAATCAGTTGCGTGCATGGGGCGACTCCCGGCGTATGACGTGACGGTGCGGTCGCACTCGGGTTGCGTTGTCCCGATTGTGGCTGCACTGCGAATACTAACGTCTACTCTATCAGGTCGTTGTGGCGCTCGATAGCATCCGCTACCGTACCGCCCTCATCCACAATAAGCGAACGGCGCTTGGGTGAGATGATGCGCTGGGCGGGGTACACGCCGCGGTGTCCGCCGGTTAGGTAGCTGATAAAGGCCACGATGACAAAGAACCCGGCAGCCGTGCCGTGGAACAGGTCGATGGCCATCATGCAGGTGGTGATGGGCACGTTGAGGCCGGCGCAGAACACACCGAGCATGCCGAGAGCCGCCAGAAAACTGGGGTCAAGCCCGGTAAGGCAACCGATCCAGCCACCGAGTGCCGCACCGATGCCAAACAGGGGCGTGACCTCGCCGCCTTGGAAGCCCGCGCCCAGGGTAAGCGCTGTGACGACCAACTTGATGGCTGCGTCCGCCAGGGTGGTGTTGCCGGCAAATCCGGCGCCGGAAAGCCACGTGGAAAGGCCGGCGTAGTTCCAGGCGTCGAGGAGGGCATAGGCGGCTAAAACCACGAGTGCGCCTATGAGTGCGCGGACGAGGTAATTGGTGATAAAGCGACCGTACAGGCTCTTGACGGTTCGAACCGACCAGGCAAAGAGGCGTGCCGTCAGGCCGAAGATAATTGCGCTGATAACAACGATGACAACCGTCCGTGGTGTCATGTTGGGAACGCTGGCGATGACATTCGCTTCGTACTCGGTACCCAGAGCGAGTGATGTGAAGTAGCCGGTAAACGAGGCGACCAGGCAGTAGATGCCCGCGGTGTAGTCGATCTTGCCGATAAAGCACATCTCCATGCCAAAGAAAGCTCCAGCAAGGGGCGATCCGAATACGGCGCCAAAGGCCGACGAGATGCCGGCGAGCATGAGGTCGTGGTGGTCATGCTTTTTGAGGTGGGCGAGGCTCGAGATGTTGCTGGCGATGGTGCCGCCAATCTGCACCGCGGCTCCCTCGCGACCGGCCGATCCGCCCGTTAGGTGCGTGAGCGTGGAGCAGACGAAGGTGAGAACGGCCATGCGCATATGGATGAGGCGTGTGCCCAGAGCGGAGTCGATGACCAGGTTGTTTCCGCGTTTGGCGGCAAGGCCGTGGTTTTTGTACACCCATGCGGTGGCAATGCCCACGACGGGAAGCAGCGCGTAGACCCACGCATGGTGCTCGCGATAGTCGGTCGCGATATTCAGTGAGGCCAAAAACGCCCAAGCGGCAACGCCCATGGCGAGCGAGACGATGACGACGAGCACGAGCAACTTGGCGCTCGCGAGTAGGTTGCGGGCGTTGCGGCGCGTGTCGGCAGCCAAGAGATGCTCTGAGCGGGTGAGCTGTTGCCTGCCTGCCATGATGACGTCATTAAGGGAGAAAAAGCCGCCGTCGTCGAGCGGCTGGGAATGATCCTGCGCCTCGTTTGCGCTTTCGGGTTTGTCGGTAAAAGCCATACGTTCCTCTTTTGGGTTGTAACACGAGCATTATAGAACGTGCCAAACGTGACAAACCGGCAGGTTGGTTTCGGTTCTGTTTCGCGGCTTGCGGCCGACAGATGTATTCGAGAACGTGGGTCGTGTCGCCGTCGTGCGGCGGGTGATTATACTGAGATAAACATAAAGAATCGGCGCCCGTGATGTGCGCCGCAGCATGCTAGAGGTGTATATGGCTGAGAAACTCATTCCGTTGGAGGACGCGCAGGCGATCGTCTTGTCGCACGTGAATCGCACCGAAGTTGTCGAGATTCCCGTGTGGCAGGCCGCCGGTCTTCCCTTGGCAGAGGACGCGGTGGCCGATATCGACATTTCGCCGTTTGCCAACAGCGCTATGGACGGATATGCCGTGCGCTCGGCGGACTTGGTGCAAGCATCTGGCGAGGCGCCGGTGACGCTCGACGTTATCGGACACGAGGCTGCGGGCCATGTGTTTGAGGGCACAATCGGCGCGGGCGAGACGGTCCGCATCATGACGGGCGCGCCGATGCCCGAGGGTGCGGATGCCGTGGTGAAATACGAGATCGTCGAGGTGCTTGACGGCGACGGCAACGAGGGCTCACATGTGAGCTTCTCGACGCCTGCCAAGGTGGGGGAGAACGTTCGCTCTGCCGCCGAGGAGGCCCATGCCGGCGACGTCGTGATGCGTGCCGGCGAGGTTGTGGCCCCGGCCGGCGCTGGCCTGCTGGCAAGCGCCGGTTACGCGAGCGTGAAGGTCCATGCCGCTCCGCGCGTGGGCATTATCTCGCTGGGCACGGAGCTGGTCGCGCCGAGCGAGCTGCCGGCACGCGGGCAGATTCGCGATTCCAACTCCTCGGCGTTGATGGCCGAAGCGCTCGATGCAGGAGCCGAGCCCGTGTTCTATGGCATTGCGCCCGATGATGAGCAGGCGATTGCCGAGCTGGTGCATCGCGCCGTGCAGGAGTGCGATTTTGTCATTACGAGCGGCGGCGCCTCTGCGGGCGATTACGACTACGTGACGGCGCTGGTCAAGCGCGAGGGCGAGGTGCTCTTCGACCGCATCTCGATGCGTCCTGGCAAAGCCATCACGTTTGGCCTGCTTGGGGGCAAGCCGTATTTGGGGCTTTCGGGCAATCCCGCGGCGGCGTATGTGGGCTTTGAGATGCTCGCCCGCCCCGCGATCCGCAAGATGCGCGGCTTTGCCGAGGGTACGCGTCCCGTGCAGCAGGCGATATTGACGCACGGCGTGAAGAAGCGCCAGGACCGACGCTTCTTCGATCGCGCCACGGTTTTGCGTGACCCCGAGACCGGTGGGCTGTTGGTGACCGAGGCCAAGACGCAGAATTCGGCGCTGCTCGGCACGATGCAGCGGGCCAATTGCCTGCTGCGTATTGAAGAAGGACCGTGCGAGCTCAAGGCGGGCGATGTCGTGGATGTCGTGCGAGTCGACCTGCCTGAGTGCACGGTGCTATAGGAGGAACGCTATGGAGTTGAAGATATCGATCGTGACGTGCTCGGACACGCGCGATCTTGCCCAGGATGAGGCCGGAGCCGCACTCGAGGAACTTATCGAGGCGCAGGGCTGGACGGTCGCCTCACATGTGGTTGTGCGCGACGACGTCAGCGAGATCGGTGATGCCATTGTGGAAGCCGCCGATGAGTGCCACGCCAATGTCGTGCTCACCTGCGGCGGCACGGGGCTTTCGATGCGCGATGTGACGCCCGAGGCGACGCGTGCCGTCTGCGACCGCGATGTGCCGGGTATTGCAGAGGCGATCCGTGCGTACTCCATGACCAAGACGCACCGCGCTATGCTCTCGCGCGCTATTTGCATGCAACGAGGTCATACACTTGTCGTAAACTTTCCCGGTTCTACGAAGGCCGCCCGCGAAAGCTGGGAGGCCATAGCGGACCAGCTGGAGCATGCAGCCCAAATGACAGCGGGCGGCGGACATACCAACTAAGCGGTTTACCTGCGGCGGGGTGACCTGAACGGCTGCTCCGCCTATTATTTGCGCCCAAGGGGACGGCATTCTGTAGGCATGCCTGAAACTATATTCTCAGACGAGAATAATTTCTCAGAATCATTATTCGCACCGAAGTATAATCTAATTACAGAATAAAGCCTGCGGCGAGGTGCCCGGGCACAAGGTCCGAAAGGGTTGAACATGTTCGATATGGTTTCTCGCCGCGGATTCGTCTCGCTCTCTGCTGTCGCCGCTGCCGGCCTTGGCCTTGCCGGCTGCTCCGGCAACAAGACGTCTGAGCCGACTGGCTCCGATGCCGGCTCCGCCAAGGCATCTTCCAAGAAGGAAACCGTCGAGCTGCAGGTCTTTGCCGCCAACTCGCTCGAGAAGGCCCTGCCCGAGGTCCAGGAGCTCTACACCGATCAGACAGGCACCACCTTTGCCGACACGCAGTTTAAGGCCTCCGGCGACCTCGTCGAGCAGATGCGTGCCGGCGCCGCGGTCGATGTGCTCATTACCGCTTCCAAGGGCACCATGGATGACGCTGAGACCGCCGAGCTCGTCGATACCGACACCCGTGAGGATATGTTCGTCAACGACCTCGTGATCATTCGCGCTAAGGGCTCCGACACCAAGGTCGAGGCCATCGCCGACGTCGCGAATCTGGACGGCAAGATCGCCATTGGCGACGCCAAGACCGTTCCCGCCGGCAAGTACGCCAACCAGGCACTGGCTTCTGTGGGCTTCTATACCGGCACCGAGGGCGACGACGGCGAGTATGCGCCCGAGATCGCCGACAAGGTCGCACTGGCAGACAAAGTTGGTACCGCCGCCGCCTATGTGTCCACAGGCGACTGCGTTGCCGGTTTTGTCTACAGCTCTGACATCTACCGCTACAACGGCATCGAGGAGGCCTTCGTGTGCCCCGAGGACTCGCACAAGCCCATCGTGTATCCCGGTGCTGTCGTCGATAGCTCCGAGCATGCCGACGAGGCCAAGGCGTTCATCGACTTTTGCCTGTCCAACAAGAAGGCTCAGAAGATTTGGGCTAAGTACGGCTTTGAGCTTTCCGCGTAGTGCGGCTTGGCGCGATAATTCCATCGTTTTGTGTTTCACTCCGTCCTTGTATTCGCTTGGAGCTTTTCGTGCTTAATAGATTCCGCATGCTTGTCGCCTGTGCTTTGACCTTCGCGCTTTGCTGGGTGCCGGGATTTGCGTTTGCTGGGGACGCTGAGGACGGGGCCCAGGTTGCTGCGACCGCTCATGGGCTTTCCTATGGGATCGAGGGTTTTGAGCGGTTGGCCAAGGGGACCGCTCGTGCCATGGAGGGCCAGCCTGAGGGCTACCGATTTCCCGTTGACAAGGACGTGGACCTTGTAGTGGCGCCTGCTGCCGATCGCGTTGTGGTGTGGATATCGCCCAAGACGGTCGAGAAGTATGGACTAGATCCGCATGACAACGAGTGCGTATCGGGTCTCAAGGCCCTCGTCTGCGAGCTCGACAGCGCAAACTCCATGGGAGGTGCGCAGCTAGGGGACGTGGATCTTCCTTGGTATGTTACGGCGGAAACAACGTTTGATGCCGGCGGGTATACCTATGGCTTTGACGAGCGCGGTGCGGATGGGGACCGTTATGTGGTGATTGCATCAGCCTCGGGTGATGCCAAGGGCGGCGCGCGTTGGCTTGATAGCGCTCAAATGGTAGAAGCATCGTCTGTCGTGTTGCGGGAGGAGCAAGGGCCCTTGACCTTTCTGGCTTCCTTTTTGGGCGACATCGACTATCGCCCGTTTTGGGTGTCCATTAAAACGAGTGGCCTTGCCCTGCTGATCTCCTTTGCGCTGGGCCTGTTCGCCGCGTGGAAGACTATGGGTACCTCGAGCCGCATCAAGGGCCTGCTCGATTCGGTCTTTACGATTCCTATGGTGCTGCCGCCCACGGTCTGCGGTTTTCTGCTCCTCATGCTGTTTGGCCGCTCGACCGGGGTGGGCCAGTGGCTCATCGCGCACGGCATCTCGATCGTCTTTACCTGGCCCGCGGCGGTCATTTCGGCCGTCGTTGTGTCGTTTCCGCTGGTCTACCGCACGGCGCTCGGAGCCTTCGAGAGCCTCGACACGCAGATGCTCGACGCCGCGCGAACCTTGGGATGGTCCGATCGTCGCATCTTTACCAAGCTTATGATGCCGCTCGGCTGGCCCTCCATCGCCGCCGGCACGGTGCTCGCCTTCGCGCGTGCCATGGGCGAGTTTGGCTGCACCCTGTTCTTTGCGGGCAACTACGCCGGCATTACGCAGACCATCCCCATCGCCATCTACTTTGAGTGGATGGGCGGCAATACGTCGGTGGCGCTCTTTTGGGTCATCGTCGTAATAGCGTTCAGCTTCCTGGTCATCCTATTCATCAACATGTACACCGCTCATTCGCAAAAGTACCGCGAGCGGGGCCTTTCCCGTGCGGAGCGCAAGCAGGCCAAAGATCTCGCCGGACAGGGCGATTCACTCGACCCGGCGGGCGGCGATGCCTTGCGTATCGATCGCGAGGCGTTGGCCGAGCTTATGCGCGATGACGTAGCACCGCAGGGAGGTCGATAAATCATGTCGCTCGTTTTGGATATTAAGAAACGTTATCCCGGGTTTGTGCTCGACATGCAGCTTGAGGCCGGCGAGGAGCGTGTGGCGCTCCTGGGTGCCTCGGGTTGCGGCAAGAGCTGCACGTTGCGCTGCATTGCCGGCGTGGAGACACCCGACGAGGGCAAGATCGTCGTCAACGGCGTGACCTTTTTTGACTCGGCGACGGGCATCAACCTTTCGCCCCAGGAGCGAAAAAGCGCCCTGATGTTTCAAAACTATCAGCTGTTTCCTAATATGACGGTGGCCGATAACGTGTGCGCCGGCGTTGAGGGTGCAGGCGACGCCGCAGCGCGCAGACAACTTGCCGAGCGCTACCTGGGTATCTTTGGACTGGCCGACTTTGCCGACCGCTATCCCGCGCGCCTCTCGGGCGGCCAGCAGCAGCGTGTGGCGCTTGCTCGCATGGTGGCGGCACACCCGGGCATTTTTATGTTCGACGAGCCCATGAGCGCGCTCGACGCGTATCTCAAGAGCGCGCTTGAGCAGAACATGCTCGACCTGTTCGACGTCTGTAACCGTACTGTGCTCTACGTGAGCCACGATATTGACGAGGCATGCCGCCTGTGCGAGCGCATTTGCGTGATGCATAACGGGCATGTGGAGGAGATCGGCTCCGTCGAGGACGTGGTCCGCCGGCCGCAAACCTTGGCTGCGCTGCGCCTGACGGGCTGCAAGAATACGAGCCGCGCGCGCAAGATCGGGCTTCAGGAAGTTGAAGCCCTGGACTGGGGCATGACCTTCAATGTGGGCCGTGAGGTTCCCGATAACGTGGCGTACCTGGGTATTCGTGCGAGCTACTTCCATGTGGACAACCGTGCCGAGCGGGGTCGCAACAGCTATGACCTGCATGTGGCCCGCGTGAGCGATTCGCGTTTTGAGCGCCTGGTTCTGCTGGATGTGCCGCGTGCCGATGCGCCCACGCGTTTGCAGTGGAAGGTCAACAAGGTGGGCATACCTGTCGACGAGTTGCCGCAAGCAGGCGAGACGCTGCGCATGCATTTTGATGCCAGCAGGATCCATTTGGTTTGTCGATAGCGCCGGGTAATGCCGTCGGGGAATATAAGCCTCCGCGGCTTTGTTTTTGCCGTTCGCCGAATGAGGAATGACAAACTCTTATCAATCAAGATAATTATTTATTAGACGACGGCACACGACGCTGTCGTACGAATGTCAACGGTGTTCGCAGGGGCGATGACCGTTGATATAGTTGACCTCGACTGGTTAAGGAGGGTGCGCACATGCCGCAGACGACATACATTCGCCGCGTTGCCGCGCGTGCCCTATACATGGCTCGGAGTCGCATATGAGCAGGTATGTTCACGGCTCCGGGAGAGACGACGCACAACTAAATCATCGACCGCAAAGCAGGTTCCCTAAAATTCCGGGTTTGAGCACGGCCGGGCAATCGCCGTCCGTCGTGCATCGATACCGCTGTTATCCGTTTTTGGTTCGAGAGGGGAACCGTTATGGCTGAAGAATTCGATTTTCATCCGATGTGGGAGAGCCTCGGCATGAATCTTGCCGACCACGATATGCTGCTTGGCGCCGTGGGCCAGATGTACGGGGACATGTTCCTGTCGCAGAACAACCGCCCCAAGTCCACGTCCTACTTGGACTTTGTGGCCACCAACATCCACAGCGGCCGTATTAAGGAGATGCTCGACAAGAAGGAGACTGGCGAGGCCACCAAAATCGTGGGCTCGTTCTGCGTGTACGTGCCCGAGGAGATCGTGCTTGCCTGTGACGGCATTCCCGTTGGTCTGTGCTCGGGTGCCGATTGGGCAACGGACAAGGTCGAGGAGCACTTGCCGCGCAACACTTGTCCGCTTATCAAGAGCTTTGCCGGCTTTAAGCTGGGTGAGGTCTGCCCCTACATCGAGTCGAGTGACTTGGTGGTAGGCGAGAACACCTGCGATGGCAAGAAGAAGGCCTACGAGTTTTTTGCCACGCAAAAGAACATGTACGTCATGGATATTCCCAACGTGCACGACGAGTCGACGCTCGTGACCTGGAAGGCCGAGGTTAAAAAGCTCGCCGCCAAGATTGAGGAAGAGTGCGGCGTCACGATTACGCCTGAGCGTCTGAAGGCCGCCATCCGCGCCGTCAATGAGAAGCGCCGCGCCCTGCAGCGCCTCGCTGCCACGCGCGCTGCCGACCCAGCGCCCATTAGCGGTCTCGACAGCCTGCTGACCGTTCAGGCCGCCTTTATGGACGACACGCCGCGTCTGACCGGAGCCATCAACGATATGGCGGCCGAGTGTGAGCAGCGTGTCGAGGCCGGCGAGGGCGTAGCACCCAAGGGGACCAAGCGCATCCTGTACACCGGTACGCCCATGGCCGTGCCCAACTGGAAGCTGTTCAACCTCATCGAGAAAGCCGGCGGCATTGTGGTAGGCGAGGAGTCCTGCACGGGCTCGCGCTACTACAAGGATCTGGTCGACGAGTCCGGCGAGACGGTCGACGAGATGCTCGACGCCATCGCCGAGCGCTACTTTAAGATCAACTGTGCCGTCTTTACGCCCAACGACCAGCGAATGAAGGACATTGTCCAGATGGCCAAGGACCTGCATGCCGACGGCATTGTCGACGTGGCCCTGCAGTTCTGCACGCTCTACGAGATGGAGTCGTTTGCCGTGGAGAAGGCCGCCGAGGAGGCCGGCATTCCGTTTATGCACATCACGACCGACTATGCCGGCGAGGACGCCGGCCAACTGCAAACCAGGATCGAGGCTTTCTTGGAAACCATTTAGGGCTATCCGTCTCGGCGGCTTCCCCAGGCACCCGATCTTGCCGTTCAAACCGTCGCTTGCGTACCAGAAGTACGCGGCGCTCCTCTTTCACGGCAACCTCGGGCACCTGGGAAAGCCGTTTCCTTGGTTGGTTAAAAGGTCTGTTAAGGAGTTATATGTCGGAAAATACTGAGCAGCCGTTGCCGCGCACGTTTGAGGAGTTCAACGAGCAACGCAAGGCGGCGTTTATTCGCGTCAAGGATTATAAGCAGGCGGGTAATCGCCTGGTCGGCTTTTTGTGCAGCTATACGCCGCTCGAGATTATCGATGCCGCGGGCGCTGCAAGTGTGGCCTTGTGCGGCACATCCGACGAGGTGATTCCCGAGGCCGAGAAGGTGCTGCCGGCAAATCTGTGTCCGCTCATCAAGTCGACGTACGGCTTTGCCTACTCGCAAAAGTGCCCGTTTACGTACTTTAGCGACATGATCATCGGCGAGACCACCTGCGACGGCAAGAAGAAGATGTACGAACTGCTCAACGAGCTCAAGCGCACGCACATTCTGCATCTTCCGCAGGGTCGCGATCGCGCCTACGAGCGTGAAGGCTGGTACGAGGAGTGCCGCCTGCTCAAGGAGGAGCTCGAGGGCTTCTACGGCATCACGATTACCGACGATGACCTGCGCGCTGCCGTCCGTCGTCGCAACCGCTTGCGTGCGGCCCAGCTCGAGATGTTTGCACTGCAGGCCAACCAGCCGGCGGCCATGAGCGGCGTCGACCTGATGAGCACCATGTTTGCCGGTACGTTCAGCTTTGATATCGAGGCCTATACGCAGCAGCTGGAGCAAAAGGTCGCCAAGCTGCGCGAGGCCTACGACGCGGGCGAGCGCCCGGTCGCGGCGGATGCCAAGCGCATTCTGATCACCGGCTGCCCGGTGGGCGGCGTGATCAACAAGATCGGTCGCACCATCGAGTCCAACGGCGGTGTGGTCGTGTGCATGGACGACTGCTCGGGCGAGCGCACGGCGGCCATGATGATCGACCCGGAGGCTCCCGACATCCTGCGCGTCATCGCCGACCGCTACTTGGATATCAACTGCTCGGTCATGACGCCCAACGACGGTCGTATGGAGAACACGCTGACTATGTGCGAGAAGTATCACGTCGATGGCGTAGTGGAGAGCGTGCTACAGGCCTGCCACACCTTTAACGTGGAGAGTGCGCGCATGCAGGAGGCTGTCGAGGGTGCGGGTATTCCGTATATGAAGATCGAGACCGACTACAGCAACGGTGACATGGGCCAGATCGAGACCCGCATCGCTGCCTTTATCGAGACCCTGTAGGACAAATGCGGCAAAGGGATATCTGCTTTGCCGCATAGAAGGAGGATGCCGTGGTTGGCATTGGTATCGACATAGGCTCGACGGCCGCGAAGGCTGCGGTGGTGGAGACGGACAACGCCGTTGCGTGGACCTGCGTCATGCCGACGGGGTATTCGTCGGTCGATGCGGCCGAGCGCCTACGCGGTGAACTCGCCGCGGCCGGCTATGACGTGACGGGCGACGATGTTCGCGTGGTCGCGACTGGCTACGGCCGTGTCGCCGTGCCCTATGCGCACAAGGTCGTGACCGAGATCACCTGCCACGGCACCGGTGCCGTGCGCCTGTTTGGCGACCATGGCACGGTGATTGACGTGGGCGGCCAGGACACCAAAGTCATTCAGCTTAAGGGCGGCCGCGTGGCCAAGTTCGCCATGAACGACAAGTGCGCCGCCGGCACGGGGCGCTTTCTGGAGATCATGGCCGACCGCCTGGGCATTACCCAGCAGCAGATGGCAGACCTCGCCCGCACCGGCGAGCCTACCAAGATTTCCAGCATGTGCACCGTGTTTGCCGAAAGCGAGGTTATCAGCCTAATCGGTCGCGGTGAGCCGCGCGAGAACATTGCACGTGGCGTGATCGACAGCGTGGTCTCGCGCGTGGCGACCATGGCCGGGCAGGCCGCGGGCGCACCGTACTACCTGACCGGTGGCCTGTGCGAGAACGCCTTCGTGGTGGAGCGGTTGGGCGAGCTGCTGGGGTCGCCGGTGACTACCTCGCCCCAGGCTCGCTTTGCCGGTGCCATCGGCGCGGCGATTCGCGCCGCCGCCTTGGCCTAGGGGTGTACCGCAACATGCGCATCCTCAATATCTCGGCACAAAAACCAGATAGCACCGGCAGCGGCACCTACCTTGCCGCGCTCGTGCGCGAACAGATCGAGACGGGGCATCGCGCCGCCGTGCTTTGCGGCGCGGCACCGGGTGATACCCAAGGCGAGCTGGACCGGCGTGCTGCCGTGTTTGCCGTACCGTTCGAATCGCCCGAGTTGCCGTTTCCCATCTGCGGTATGTCCGATGTCATGCCCTATCCCTCCACGCGCTATCGTGACCTGACGCCTTCGATGCTCAAGGCATTTGAGCGGGCATTTGCCGCTGCAATCGATCGGGCGGTGGCTGAGTTTCGGCCCGATCTGGTGCTCTGCCATCACCTGTATCTGGTGACCGCATTGGCGCGCGAGTGCGTCCGGGGCGTGCCGGTTGTTGCCGTGTGCCATTCGACCGACCTGCGCCAGCTGCGTTCGCATGCGCTCGAGCGCGATCGCATCGTAAGTGCGGTTCGTCGGCTCGATGCCGTCTTTGCGCTCCATGCTGAGCAGGCTGAGCAGATTGGCCTGGTGTGCGGCGTCGATGCCGATCGCATCCACGTGATTGGGACGGGCTACGACCATCGCATCTTCTGCCGCGACGCAAGCGTGGCGAGGCAGCCGGGATCGCTTGTGTACGTGGGCAAGATTTGCTTTAAAAAGGGCGTCGAGTCGCTGGTTCGAGCCGTGTCATTGCCGATTGACGATGGCGTCCGCCCATCTGGCTTGGTACTTGTGGGCGGCCGCGGGGACGATGCCGAGTACGCACGTATCGAGCGCTTGGCCGCGGCCTCGGATGTGCCGGTGACGCTGGCGGGGCGCCTGGATAGCGATGATCTCGTGCGTGCCTACCGCAGTTCCGACGTCTTTGTGCTGCCTTCGTTTTACGAGGGCCTGCCGCTCGTGACGATCGAGGCCCTCGCGTGCGGCTGCAAAGTTGTGGCGACCGATTTGCCCGGCGTTCGTCCCTGGATGGAGGCGATGCTTCCCGATGCTCCCGTGACGTGGGTGGCGTCGCCGCGTATGACGGATGTCGACACGCCCGTGGCGGCCGACCTTCCGTTGTTTGAGCGCGCGCTGGCAGATGCTATCGCGCAGGCGCTTGCGGCACCGCCTTCGACGTTCGAGCCGTCGGCGGTCTCTTGGGAAGCGTGCCTGGCGCGTATACTTAAAGTCGTTGATTTGTTGGAAGGGGGTTCGTATGGCTAAGGACACCATGAGGCTCACGTCTATGACTGCCGCGAGCGGTTGAGCCGCTAAGTTGGCTCCCGGAGCCCTCGCCCAGGTCCTGGGCGACTTACCCAATGTGCATAACGACAACCTGCTCGTGGGGTTCGATACCTCTGACGATGCGAGCGTCTTTCGCGTTGGCGATAACTTGGGTCTCGTGCAGTCCATCGACTTCTTCCCGCCGATGGTCGACGACCCGTTTCTATTTGGCCAGATTGCCGCGGCCAACTCGCTGTCGGACATCTACGCCATGGGCGGGCGGCCGAGCCATGCCATGAACTTGCTGTGCATCCCGAGCTGTCTGGGCGTTGAGGTTGCCGGTCAGATTCTGGCGGGCGGCGCAGACAAGTGCGTCGAGGCGGGTTGCTCCATCGCAGGCGGTCACACCATCAACGACGACGAGCCCAAGTACGGCCTGTCCGTGAGCGGTTTTGTGCCACTCGACCGCATGCTCGCCAACAGCGGCGCACGCGTGGGCGATGTTCTACTGCTGACCAAGGCGATTGGCTCGGGCATCATCACCACGGCCATTAAGGGCGAGCTCATCGAGCAGGACGAGGCTAGCCCGATGTTTGACTCGATGCGCACCCTCAACGAGGCTCCGATTCGTCTGGCCGAGGGACTCGAGCTTCACGGCTGCACCGACATCACGGGCTTTGGCCTGATCGGGCATGCGTGCGAGATGGCCGAGGGCTCGGGCGTGCAGATTGAGCTTGCGTCGGAGGCGGTGCCGCTCTTTGACCAGGTACTCGACATGGCACGTCTGGGCATTATCCCAGCGGGCTCCTACCGCAACCAGGACTTTTTTGGCCCGCGTGTGGCTGTCGACGAGGGCCTGGAGCCGGGCATGCTCGACGCGCTGTACGATCCGCAGACGTCTGGTGGCCTGCTTATCGCGGCGCCCGCGGCGGATGTGGATGAGCTTGCGCGTCGCCTGGATGCCGAGGGGTGCATCGCCGCCGTTATCGGTCGCGTGTGCGAGGCGGTGCCGGGCGGTCCTGCTGTTCGCGTTGTGCATTAAAGAAAACCGTTTATGCGACCGCCTACTTTTCCGGGCGGTCCCTTTTGAAAGGATGTAGCTATGTCTACCAAGATTGAAGTCAATGCCATGGGCGATGCCTGCCCGCTGCCCGTCGTCAAGACGCTTAAGGCACTCAAACAGCTTGACGGCGAGGGTGCCGTAGTGACCTCGGTCGATAACGAGACCGCCGTCAAGAACATCTCCAAGATGGCGCAGGAGAAGGGCTGCACGGCCTCGGTCGAGAAGGTTTCTGACGCCGAGTGGCGCGTGACCGTGGCGACCTCCGGTGCCGTTGCCGTGGCAGACTCCGAGCAGGACGGTGCCGCTTTCTGCGGTGCCAGCACCGGCAAGGGCGAGCTCGTCATTTCCGTCTACACCGACTGCATGGGCCGCGGCGACGACGAGCTGGGCCACAAGCTCATGAAGGCCTTCATCTTTGCCGTGACGCAGCAGGAGGAGCTGCCCGCGACCATGCTGTTCTACAACGGCGGCGCCAAGCTCACCGTCGAGGGCTCGCCGGTACTTGACGACCTGAAGGGGCTGGCTGAGCAGGGCGTCGAAATCCTCACCTGTGGCACCTGCCTCGACCACTATGGCATTAAGGACCAGCTTGCCGTGGGCGAGGTCACGAACATGTATGTGATCGTGGAGAAGATGGAACAAGCCGTGCGCGTCGTGCGCCCGTAGCGTATTGGTTGGAGTTGCCATGAGGGAGAAGCGCCCAGCGCTTGTCATCACGTTTCCCACCACGGCTGCCGCCATGGGCTGCGAGTCTCTGTGCATCGAGCGCGGCCTTCCCGGGCGAACGATTCCCGTGCCCGGGGAGGTCGCTGCCGGCTGCGGCCTGGCGTGGAAAGCGTTGCCTGCCGATGAGGAGCTGCTGCGCGGCGAACTCGCCGCGGCGGGCGTTCCCACCGAGGGCTATACCGTGATTGATATGTGGGAGGTCGTGTGATGATCTACCTGGATAACGCGGCGACGACCATGCACAAGCCGCAGACGGTCATCGATGCCGTGACGCAGGCGATGTGCTCGCTCGGCAATGCCGGGCGCGGCGCCACGTCGGGTGCCCTCGATGCCGCTCGCACGATTCACGGTTGCCGTGCCAAGCTCGCGCGCCTTTTAGGTTGCCCGAGGGCGGACCATGTTTGTTTTACGCCCAACTCCACCGCGGCGCTCAACACCGTTATCAATGGCGTGGTGCGCCCCGGCGACCGTGTGGTCACGACGGTACTCGAGCATAACTCCGTGCTGCGTCCGCTCAACCGCCTGGCAGCGGAGCGGGGTGTGATCGTTGAGCATGCGGGCTGCGACGCGAACGGTGCGCTCGACTACGAAGAGCTTGAGCGGCTGGTGACGCCGGGCACACGTGCCGTGGTGGTGACGCACGCCTCAAATGTGACCGGCAACGCGGTCGACATTGCGCGCGTGGCGGCCATGGCCCATGCGGCCGGTGCGCTGGTAATCGTCGATGCCTCTCAGTCTGCCGGCACGGCGCGTATCGATATGCAGGCCATGGGGCTCGACGTGGTGTGCTTTACCGGCCACAAGGGGCTCATGGGTCCGCAGGGGACCGGCGGCCTGGCCGTGGCGGAGGGCATTGACGTGGCCCCTTGGGCCATGGGCGGTACGGGCGTGCACAGCTTTGATCCACTGCAGCCGCTTGAGTGGCCCACACGCCTTGAGGCGGGCACGCTCAACGGCCATGGCATCGCTGGCCTTTCTGCCGGCCTCGACTTTATCGAGGCCCAGGGCGGGGTGGAGACGATTGCAGCTCACGAACGCGCACTCGCCGAACGTTTCCTCTCCGGCGCTCGCGAAATCCCCAGCATTGTACTTTACGGTGCGTTTGACCAACCTGCGCGCTCGGCGATCGTGTCGCTCAACGTGGGCGATATCGACTCTGCCGAGATCTCGGACGCGCTCATGCAAGGGTGGGGGATTGCGACGCGCCCCGGTGCCCATTGCGCTCCGCTCATGCACCGCGCGTTAGGTACCGAGCGCCAGGGCGTCGTCCGTTTTTCGTTTGGGTATTTCAACACGGATAAGGAAGTCGATACCGCGATTGACGCTTTGCACGATTTAGCCTGCTAAAGCTGCTAGAGCGTATATACTTGCGGGACGGGTCTTTTGCCCGTCCCGTTTTTGTTTCGACCCGAAAGGTGGTCCCATGGCTTCATCCGCCCCGCGCGGTCTGCGTTCCGACCATGTCGTTACCGTCGGCATTGCGCTGTTCTCGATGCTCTTTGGCGCCGGTAACCTCATTATTCCGCCGCTGCTGGCGCTGCAGGCAGGTTCTGCCACGCCGGTTGCCATGATCGGCTTTTTGATTGCCGCTATCGGTCTGCCCGTTATGGGATTTATCGCCGTCGCGCTCGCTGGCACGGCCCGAGAGCTGGCCGGGCGTGTGCATCCTAAGTTTGGCGAATTCTTCGTTGCGGCGGTCTACCTGGCCATCGGTCCGTGCCTGGCCATTCCGCGCACAAGCTCTACGGCGTTCGAAATGCTGGTGCCGCTGCTACCCGAGGGCGTTTCGCTCGGCACGGCACGTCTGGTGTTTGCCATCGGGTTCTTCGTCGTCGCGTTTGCGCTCACGCTGCGTCCAGGCGTCATCACGCGCGTGCTCGGCCGCATTACGGGCCCTGCGCTCATTGCGCTCATCGTGCTGGTCGTGGGTGCTGCCGTGATCTCGCCGCTGGGACCGGATGCCGCGCCGCAGGCCCCCTACAATGCCGGTGCTGCCGTGCAGGGCTTTCTGACTGGCTATCAGACCATGGACCTGCTCGCGTCGCTCGCCTTTGGCATCATCATCGCCGAGACCATCCACGAGTTGGGTGTTACCGATGACAAGCGCGTGGCCTTCGAGATCTCGCGCTCCGGTGTGATCGCTGGCGTGCTCATGGCCATCATCTACTGCGGTCTGGCGCTTGCCGGCATGCAACTCGGCACGGTTATGCCCGATGCTACCAACGGCGCCGCCATCCTCGCCCGTTCGGCCTCCATGCATTTTGGGCTTGCCGGCACGGTCGTGGTCTTCGCCATCTTCTTCCTTGCCTGCATGAACGTGTGCATCGGCCTCATCAGCTGTTGCTCGCGTTACTTCTGCGAGACGTATGTGGTCGAAGGGGGAGCGGAGGCTTCCGAGGAGGCCATGCGCCGTCCCTTTGCGGTTCTCGCCTTTGTGTTCGCTGCGTTTTCGTGCGTGCTCTCCAACGTGGGTCTCGACGTGATCCTCATGTTCTCGGTGCCTATGCTCAACGCCTTGTATCCCGTTGCCATCGTGCTGGTACTGATGGGCCTGGTGCACGGCTTTTGCGACGCTCATCCGCAGGTGTGGGTCTGGGTTGGCGGTGTGGTTGCCGTGCAGAGTGTGATCACCTCGGTCCGCGACGCGTTCTTTGCGGGCGTGTGGCTGCCGTTCGATGCGCTGCCGCTGGCGGATATCGGTGCCGCGTGGGCGCCGGTTGCCGTGGTGGCATTTGTGATCGGTCTGCTCCATAGTCGTTTTGTTGCACATTCGAGGAGCTAAGGCATCAATGCTTGCACAGGCGGGGAGTCTCCCCTATAATTTCCTTCGCTTTGGGACACGCAAGGTTTAGACCTTAGCTGCTCAACACCTTCGGGACGTGGCGCAGTTTGGTAGCGCGCCTGCTTTGGGAGCAGGATGTCGCAGGTTCAAATCCTGTC
>CATXJW010000031.1 GCA_958370325.1 uncultured Collinsella sp.
GCAGGCTCGGGCTCGGGCTCGGGCTCCGGTGCCGGCGCGGGCTCGGGCTCCGGTTCCGGCATGGGCGCGGGCTCGGGCTCAGGCACGGGCTCGGGCTCAAGCTCAGGCTCAGGCTCGGGCTCGGGCTCGGGCGCAGGCGCCGGCGCCGCAGCGGAATCGGATACGGGCGCTGCGTCGGCGCTAAAACCAGCCGGAGCAGACTTCTTCTCAAACGGCAGCACAAAAGTCAGAACGTCGTCCTTGTCCTCGTCGGCCCACTCGCTTGCGTAGCGCGCAACCCAATAGCCAACGGCACGATGCTTGAGCATCTTGCCAAAGACCGTGAGGAATACCGTGACAAACGCCGTCAGCACCAAGAACAATACGAGCGTGATGCCACCGCCGGTAACAAGCGCCTCAATAGCCGAAGGACGGTAGTAGTAGCTATACATACCGACAGAGGCAATGGTGCCAAAGACGAGCGTCAGGATCCATGTGACAACGTTGGAAACCAGGCCCGTCAAAAACTCGGGAAGGAACGAAGCGCAGAACAGCTTGGTCTTGTTGTGCTTAAACGCCGCCCAGACCTTGTCGAGCGAAAACGCGCTCTCCACACGACCGGTCACCGCAAAGTGCATCACGGCGATATCGGCAAACATCTTAAAGAAGACCCCCAGGACCGCCGTGGCAATCATAGCCAGGACAAGCAGGCCAAGCGAGCCAAACAGCGCAGCCTCGAGCGCATAAGAGCCGTAATACGAATACGAGCCCGCGGCGCCAATTACCACGCTCTCCACCAGCGAAAGCACTACACCGATAACGGGAATGGCAGCGATAACCTCGAGCACGACCGAAATAACGCTCGAAAAGACTCCGAGGCCAAACGACGTGGAACGCATCAGCGGACGATCCATGCCGTCATCGACCTTGAGCGACAGATCGCGACCCCACTCGATACCAAAGCCGGAACCACACACGCTCGCAATGCAAGCTGCCAAAAAGCCGATGGCAGCTGCAATGCCGCCAATAACGGGAATAAACAGCACGAGTACCGACACAACGCAAATCAGCGCCGGCAAAAACGCGATTTGGCATACACGCTGAAGCACGCCCGGAGTCTTGGTCATGTCCTCAAACGCCTGAGCCGTGCAGCCCTTGGGCGCGTTCATGACAGGTTGAGGGGCAAACTGCTGAGGCTGAGGCTGACCCTGAGGGGCAGAGGCTGCGGCACCGGCATTGGGGGCACCACACGCGCCGCAGAACTTGTCGTTATCGCCCATGGGGGCGCCACACTGCGAGCAGAACATAGAATCATCCCTTCGTATCTTGAACGAATCACTTGGATCGCAAACGATGTCTTTAGCATCATTATTGCCCAATGTGGGGTCAAATACTCAAAGATGACCGATTTGCAAGGTACACGGCGCCCGCAGGCGGTTCGTTGAATACGTCTGCGTTAGTTCGTTCCGCGGAAACCCTTGCCGACGATCTCGGAGCTGTCGACAATCGTGATAAAGGCACCCGGATCGATCTCGCGCGCGTAGCGACGCAGCTGCACGGCCTCGCGACGACTCAGCACGCTCATAATCACCGTCACGCACTTGCCCGAGAAGGCACCGTAGCCGCGGCTGATGGTCGCCGTACGGTTGAGATGCTTGACGATAAACTCCTCGACCTTAAGGGGCTCGGAGCAAATGACCGTGCAGACTTTACGCAGGTGAATGCTCTCGATGGCTTTGTCGACCACAAGCGTCTTGGCAAACAGGCCGAGCACGCAGTACAGACCGACGCGCGGACCGTACAAGAAGGCCGCGATGGTCACGATGCCGATATCGACCAGCAGCAGCGCACGACCGATCTCAAGCGTGGTGCGGCGTTTGAGGATCATAGCGAGAATGTCCGTGCCGCCCGTCGAGGCGCCAATATCAAAGACGATAGCGCTGCCGAGCGCCGGCAGAATCACGGCAAAGCACAGGTCAAGCCACATATCGCCCGTCATCGAGACATCGGTCGGAATAAAGAGCTCAAACAGCGAAACATAGGCGGACAGCGCAAACGAGGCGAAGACGCTCCACAGGATTGCCTTGCGCTCCAAAAAGATAAAGCCCAGAACGACCAGGACCGCATTGATAATCCACATAAAAACGCCGACGGGCAGGGTCGGGAACAGCGTGGACAGAATGACCGACACGCCCGAGGTACCACCAAAAGCAAAGTGATTAGGGGTTTTAAACGCGACGATGGCAAAGGCCGTGAGGATCAGGCCCAAATTGAGCTCGGCAAAAAAGCGCGGAAAGCCCGGCTCCTGGCTGCGCTTGCGACCAGCGCGCTCGCCTCGCTCGATAACATCGCGATCGACCACGCGCTCCATCGGCACTACGGGAGGACGATGCATCTCCTCGGCAGCACGCGACGCCGCCTCTGCCGCAGCGGCCTCAATTGCCCATGCCTTGCTTTCTGTTTCGTGCTCGTCGGCCATTACGGCAACCCCTCGTTAACAATTTGGAAACAATGCGCTCATTAGGGTAACGCGGAACGTGGGGATTGCAACCCCTAGTTAGACGAGCGGTATGACTACATCGGGAGCGTACAAAAACGGCCGGCCACGCTTTTGCTTGCGCGGTCGGCCGTTTAACGTTTTCGCAGATAAAACCTGCCAAAACAAACCTGTCCCCTTTTGGAAGGTTATTCGTGCTGGCTGGTGCGATGCTCGTACTCCTCGGGGGTGATGACATCCTCGATGCGCAGGTTGACGCCCGCCACCTCAAGGCCGGTCATCGCGGCAAGGCGCTCGGTGACACGTGCCTTGACATCGTCGAAGATCGCGGGTGCATAGGCGCCGTACTCGATGATGACGGAGATGTTGACGACCACGCGATTGTCATCGGTGACCTCGACCGTCACGCCCTTGGTCAGATTCTCGGCACCAAACTGCTCCTGCACAAAGTGCATAAGGTTGCCCTTCATGCCCAGAACGTGCGGAACCTCGCGAGTGGCCATGGCAACGATCTTCTCGATCACGCCGTTGGAATAGGTCAGCGAGTCCTCGGACTCATCCGCTTCCTCGTCGTCCTCGTCCGCATCGTCGGCGGGTTCGGCCTCGACGAGCGCCTCGTCCTCGAGCGTTACGTCCTCGGCCTCGGCGGCGACGGTCTCGTCGGCCTCGAGCTCGGTATCGGCTACATCGACCTTCGTATTAAAAGCCATGGTTCCTCCTTATGCCTGCCGCGGATGCGACAGTCGAATACATATTAGCGGCCGCTAAACAGACGGCCGAAGAAGTTGACGATCCCGTTCTCGCCGTCGCGAATTTGGCCGATCACAGCGCCGATCAGCACGAAGAATGCAATGACGAGCGTGTCCCACAGGCCCAACGTGAGCACCAACACGGCGAGGATAAAGCCGGCGACGGCGCCGAGCGTGGTGTTGGGATGACGCACAGCATAGCTCCAGACGGCAGCGCCCGTACCCTTGATGAGACCCATAGCCTCGTCAAAATCCGCGGCTGCCGCGTCTTGCAACTCGGTTGCCTCCGCTTTGGAATCAACAGGTTCGCTCGCCGGCGTGGCGCTCTGGTCAATCGTCAGGCGCGGCGTACGAGCGGTCTTATCTTGATTGGTGTCACTCACCGGAAACCTCCACGGTCTGGACGGTAGTCTTGGACGGCAAAAAACGGACGCGCGCGGTCGTACCCGGCGTGCCGAGCATGGTATCGCAAGCTTCCTCGATGCGCTGCTGCATCGCGGTAGCCAGAGATGCCACGTCCTTATCGTCAAGCGCGATAGCCTCGACCTTAAAACGGACGTGCGAATCGTCGGGGCCTTGGACGCGGGCCTCGACATGCTCGACCATCACGCGGTCGTCGCGCTCGGCAGCAACCCTGGCGCACGAAGAAAGCGCCGCAAGGGTAACCTCGATATTGCGCTCCCCCGCCGGATGCACGCAGGACGGCTCGCGACGGGCGAACATCAGGCGGAAAAAGCTTACCAGCACGCCGATCGCCACGACGCCGGCGCACGCCGTGACGACGACGCGCGGCATGGGGTCGCGCATCAGCAGCATAAAGCGATACGTATACGGCCCCCAAAACTGGCAGACAAGCGTACCCAGCGCCACGATGGTGGCGGCAAGATACACGATCGCTAGGGCTCGTTTGAGTACGCGCACGCGGCGCTCCCTTCAAATCTCGGCTCTCGAAATGCAAAACGGTTCGCATCATTATAAAAGAGCCGGGTCCGGTGCTCTACGCACGCGGATCCGGCTCATCTATTCCACGAGGCTTGCATGCTCGCTTCATTATGCCCAGATATGCACGGCTTAACCCGTGCGAGCGCTACTCCTCCTCGAGGGCAGCGATGACCTCGTCGGTCATGTCCATGGTGCTGTAAACATCCTGGACGTCGTCGAGCTCCTCAAGACGGTCGATGAGGCGCTGAACCTTCTTGGCGTCGGCGCCGGAGACCTCGGTCGGGGTAGTCGGGACCATGGTGGTCTCGGAGCCCTTGACCTGGACGCCCTGCTCCTCGAGCGCCTTGGAGACAGCCATAACCTCGTTGGCAGTAGTCCAGACGATCCACTCCTCGCCGGCATCCTCGTAGTCCTCGCCACCGGCCTCGGCGATGGCCATCATGAACTCATCCTCGTCACCGGCAGCACCGTTGGCGATCATGGTCTCCTTCTTGGCGTTCTCGTCCAGGATCTCCTTGGCGACGACGATCTGGCCCTTGCGCTCAAACTGGAAGGCGACGGAGCCGGAGGTACCCAGGTTACCACCAGCGTGGGAGAAGGCGGAACGGACATCAGCGGCGGTACGGTTGCGGTTGTCGGTCAGGCAGTCGACGTAGACGGCGACACCGGCGGGACCGTAGCCCTCGTACACGATGTTCTCGTAGACGGCGGCGTCAGCACCCGAACCAAAAGCCTTGTCGATAGCGGACTTGATCTTGTCCTTAGGCATGGACTGAGCCTTGGCCTTGGCAACGGCAGCGGCGAGGCTGGCGTTGTTCTCGGGCAGCGGGTCACCGCCGAGACGGGCAGCAACGGTGATGTTGCGGCTGAGCTTGGAGAAGAGGGCGGAACGCTTGGCGTCCTGCGCGCCCTTACGATGCTTGGTTGTGGCCCACTTAGAGTGTCCGGACATACGTGTCTCCTATCGGTTTCGACCTAAAGCCCAGCGCAGATGCTCGGGCAATATAAACAAACGTCGTTATGATATACCTACTGGCCTGCGAGATAAACCCCAAAATGAAGGCGTCGTGATGATGGCCCCTTTGGTGCAAAGAAACCTGACCTCAATGCACCAAGTTAGAACCAGAGGAAGTCGCTACGGGTGACGGTGGCGCCGATGGCGAAGGGCATGCAGGCGATGACCGGATACAGGTAGCGCATGTAAGTCGAGCCGTTGCACGGGCCAATCAGGCACACGGCGATCACGCCCAACAGCGGCACCCAGATCGCCAGCGCACGCCATGAATGACGACGCAGCAGGTAGACCACCACGGCGATCATGATCCACACATAGGTGGCCGAGCTCATGGTGAGCGAAATAAACGGGATGCGCTGCACCGCCACACGGTACAGATTGATCAGGTGGTCGCACCAGCGCACCATGTTGCTGTCAACCGGATGAAAGTCGAAGTACTTGAGGTTGTCGGGACGCGCCATGATCTCGGCACTACGCGCCGTGCTGTAGACCCAGGCATCGCGCGCGCTCGGATAAAAATAACCATAGTAGTTATTGATAAGCGCCGAAATATAGCACTCGGGATCCTTCTTAAACATCTGAGCCCATACCTCAAAATAGGCATCGATGTCCTCCTGCGAGGCGTACTCGTTAAAGCAGTTCTTGACGGCATCGGACTTGTCGGGGTTGTAGCGGCGGCCCAGGTTCTCGTACTTGAGCACGCGATCGATCACGGTGCGCTCCTCATCGGTCACCAAACCGTCGCAGGGCGCCTCCACGATAGTGCCGTCCTCCTTAACCGTAGGGTTGACGCCCGAGTTGAGGCCGTCGTGCTTTTGGACGAAACGAGCCGTCTGTTGGAACGGAATCGAGAGGATTTCGCGCTTGGAACCAGGCGTGATGTCGTGCGCCGGCATAAAGACCTTGGTGAAGTACATATTAGAGGCAAGGCAGAGCGCGAGCACCGCGAGGACGCCAACCCAACGGAAACGCGGCGTGACGTATGAGACCGCGGTGCCCGTCTGTTTGGCTGCACGACGAGCCACATGCGCGTCCCATGCGCAAAACGCCGACGCGATTACGCATGCCGCCAGTGGAAACACCAGGCCGCCGTTGCGCAGAAACGTGGAACCCATGGCAGCCAGCGCAAGCAACAGCCAGTCATGGCGCGCAAAGAGCACGGAGGCTTTCTCGCCCAATCGCTCGACATTGGCATCACGACGGGGCAGGCCACATGCCACGAGCTTGACGGTCTGTACCAGCAGCACCAAAAACGCGTCGGCAAAGAGCACGTCTTTGGTAAGCAGAGCCGCGTAGTTAGAGAACATCGGCATAAACGCAAAGAACAGCAGGATCGTACCGCGAACCGGCAGGCTCACGCCCAGTTTGCGCAGCGACGAAATGGAATAGGCCATGCAGGCAGCCGTGATGACAAATTGAGCGCAGGTATAGATGATGAGGCCCGCGTTAGCGCTGTTGAACAGCGAAAGCCCCAGTTGAACGCACGAGCCGATAATGGCCGTGTGCACTACGGGATGATGCCCGTTGAGTAGCACGTTGGGGTTGAGTAGGCGCAGGTAGTCGCTCGTGCCGTTGGGATAGTTGAACCACTGGCGAATCTGCGCACCCGTATCTCCCATAAAAAGGCCGGGCAGCGAAGCGATGAGCGTGGGCGCCCAGGCGATCATAAGCACCAGGAAGGGCCCGGCAAAGGGATGGACCGAGAGCACGGCGTGAGCCACACGCCATATGCGGCCAAAGTGCGCCTCGGAAAACGGGATGCGTCGGGAGCTCAGCCAATCCAGGCACTCAAAAGCCAGATAGAAAGCTACGATCGCTAGGAGCATCCAGCCCGTGCCGCCAATCCAGGCGCAGATGATGCGGGCTTTGTCACCAAGGACAATCTCGGCCGAGTCGGTGAGGTCGTAGCTGCGGCCGAACACCATGCAGATGGCGAAAAACAGCGACGGCAGAATGATCGACGGACGCCAGGTGTCGCCACGGCCAAAGAACACGTAGCGAAACGGCAGCGTGAGCAGGCAGGCAAGCGCAAGCAGCATGACCGCGTCGGTATGGCCGGCAAACGAGAGGAGTACCTCGTAGCACACATAGAGCGTGCCCGTCGCCTTGGGGTCGATCGACAGGACCGCATTGCTCGACACCGGGGCGGGATCGATGGAAAACGCCGTGGTCGCCAACAGCGCGAGCAGAAATGCGATGAGCGTCTGCTTGGCGGGGTAGCGCTTAAACCAGACGATGCGGGCAGCGTCGCGCGCAGCCGTTGTGGAGAGGTCGGAATCCTTCACAGTCCAAAGAGCCTTTCTAGAAACCTGCCAAAAAGGGACAGGTTTATTTTGGCAAGTTTTATCTGGGGAAACGTTACGGTTCTGTCATCGTTGCCCAGCAAACCACCGCAAAGGCGCCTGTCCCCTTTGTGGTGGTTAGGCGTCGAGGTAGATGCGCTGGGGGCGATTGCGGTGTCGGGCAAAGATGACGAGCGCCAGGCCGGCGATCACGAGCGGAAGGCTCAGCAACTGACCCATCGTGATGACGCCGCCCAGCAGATAGCCAAGCTGGGCGTCGGGCACGCGCACGAACTCGACGAGGAAGCGGACGACGCCGTATCCCATCACGAACACGCCCATAAACGTACCCTGGGGCAGCAGCGGCTTTTTGCGGCTGAGCACCTGCAGAATGCAGAAGAGCACGATGCCCTCAAGAAATGCCTCGTAGAGTTGGGAGGGGTGACGCGGCATATCGCCCGCAGTCCCGCCAAAGACCACACCCCAGGGCAGATCGGTCGGCTTGCCCCACAGCTCACCGTTGACAAAGTTGGCACAACGGCCCAGACACAAGGCCAGCGGCGCGCCGATGACGGCAAGGTCTGCCAGAGTCCATGCGTCGAGCTTATACATGCGGCACACGATGATGCCGCCGATAATGCCGCCCACCAAACCGCCATGGAAGCTCATGCCGCCCTCGTTGGTGGCAAAGATCTCGAGCGGGTGTGCCCAGTAGTAGCCATCACCGTAAAAGACGACGTAGAACAGGCGCGCACCGATAATGAGGCCAAAGACCACGCCGACCACGACACTCGTCAGGTCGTCAATCGTGATGTTAAAACCCCAGCGACGCTGCGTGCGGTACATGACGACCGCCGTGAGCAGGGCGCCGACCACATAGGCCAAGCCGTACCAGTAGATGGTGATGGGCCCCGCCGAAATCGCGACGGGATCAAGCATATGGTAGAAGTCGTTGAGCATGTCGACCCTCCTACTCCCTACATACAAATGCGGCCGCGGGCCTTGCGCTCGCAGCCGCATATTTGGGCGTAACGTCTATGCGGAGTATGCCGTCCGCAGCTTTCGCATCTTAGAACGGCGCGTACTCGTCGTACAGGTCGTCGGTCTCGCCGGAGGCATTGACCTGCTCGACACGGGTAACGCCGGGCACATGCTCCTTCAGGATGCGCTCAATACCCATGGACAGGGTCAGCGAGCTCATGGGGCAGCCGGCGCAAGCGCCCTGCAGCTCCAGTTTGACGACGCCCTCGTCGTCAACGCCCACATACTCCATATCGCCGCCGTCGGCCTGCAGGTTGGGGCGAATCTCTTCAAGAACCTTCTTAAGCAGCTCTTCGTTAACAGCCACAGGGGCTCCTTTCTCACAATTACGCGGGCGCGCCCGCGGACAGAAGCTATGTTACTACAGCCGTGTACCCGCTCACGAGCCGTCCATGCGCGCAGACGCGACTTTCACGAGTAGTCAATTTGGGACGGGGCTCTTTTGGCTGCCTTTTGTTGCCAGCTGGCGTTGCCACGCGCTACTGCTGAGCCTGCCCCTCGGTGCCGATGTGAACATCGACGATAACCTGGCGGTAGCTAATGCCGCAGGAGTCGAGGATGCGGCGGCTGATGCGTCCGTCATCGGTGTCGGCGTACTTGTTGTCCAGGTAGACAACCTCGCCCACGCCCACCTGCGCCAAAATCTTGGCGCAGTCGTGGCACGGGAACAGCGTGACGTAGACCGTGGAACCCTCAAGATCTTTGAGCGAGCCACGGTAGTTGAGCACGGCGTTTGCCTCGGCATGGACCACGTAGTTGTGCTTGTCCTGCAACGGGTCGTCGCTCGTGCCCCACGGGAAAAAGTCGTCGTTGAGCGCCGAGGGCGTACCGTTGTAGCCCACCGAAAGGATGCGGTGGTTGGTGCTGGCGATGCACGCGCCCACCTGCGTGTTGGGGTCCTTACTGCGGCGCTGCGCGGCGATGGCCACGCTCATAAAGAACTCGTCCCAGCTAATGACGTCCAGGCGCTTGCCTGACGAAGTTTGATGAAGATCGTCCGACATGGCAGACACCTCCGTAATCGCAATAATTTGACCCATTGTAGCAGGTGAAAGGTGGGGCTGTTTCCACTCCCACCGATGTCCTCGGCTTTATGCGCGACGAGGCTTTTGATTGATGCGGTAGAGCTCGGCGAGACCCCGCAGCGTCAGCGCGTCATCGACCGTCAGGCTATGGCCGACCAGCGCCGCAAGTGCCTCGGCATCGTCGCCGGTAATGACGATGGGTACATTGCCCTCCCCCGCGGCCTTGGTCGCGCGCATCTCGGCAAGCACCATGTCGAGCATGCCGTCGATGCGTGCCACCTCGCCCAGAACCACGCCCGAACGCATGGCCTCGCGCGTGTTGCGGCCGATTACATGTGTGGGTGCCGAGGGCTCGACCTGCGGCAGGCGCGCCGCAGCAGCCGAAAGCGAGCGGGCGCCAAGCGCCAGACCCGGCGCGATGACGCCGCCGACAAAGGTTCCGCGCGCGTCGATGACCTCGATATTAGTCGTCGTGCCCAGGTCAATCACGATGCACGGCGATCCGTAGACGGCGCGGGCAGCCACGGCGTCGGCGATGCGGTCGGGGCCGATCTCGGCCGGATCGTCGTAGTGCACGGGCATGCCGGTCTTGAGGCCCGGCCCCACCGTGAGCACACGCCCCGTGCATGTACGGGAAAGCGCCGCCTTCCACGGGCGCTCGAGCGCGGGGACCACACAGCTCAGTACAGCAGCCGCGGGCACAAGCGCACCCGGCATGCCCGCATCGGCCGCCAGTGCGGCCATGACCTGCGCGAGACGCATGCGCGCCTCGTCGGCTGTGATGCTCAACGGCGTGGTGATCTCGCACGTCGCGAGCGGGCATTCCTGTGCCGCGGCTGAATCCTCGGCAAACAGGCCAAAGCGAATGAACGTGTTGCCCACGTCGACCGTCAATATATATGCGCACCCATTAAGCATCGTCGGCGCTCCTTTCGTCTGCCCAGCAGTATATCGCCTACCTAAACCAGCCGTCCCAAAATGACTACCTTGCGGTTATACTGGTGCGCGGTCGTGCGCGAGCTCACGCGGCGGCCCTTGGTAACCCGACTTCCCGCGCCGTATCCGTAGCGGCGCTCCCGGGGGAAGCGGATATACGCAAAGGAGTTCTATATGAGCAATCCCTCGAACCGCGCTTCGATGCGCGGGCAACTCACGCTGCGCGGCGTCGTCATCGGCGTCCTTGGCTGCGTGATCATCACGGCAAGCTCGGCCTACACCGCCCTCAAGATGGGCGCACTCCCCTGGCCGATCGTCTTCGCTGCCGTCATCTCGCTGTTCTTCCTTAAGCTCATGGGCAACGCCAGCCTCAACGAGGCCAACGTCACCCACACCATCATGTCCGCAGGCGCCATGGTCGCCGGCGGTCTGGCGTTTACCATCCCGGGCGCCTGGATGCTGGGCTATGCCGACCAGATCAGCTGGCTCGACATGTTTATCGTGGCACTCGCCGGCACCATCCTGGGCCTGCTGGCCACCGCGCTCATCCACCGTCACTTTATCGTGGACGCCGCGCTTGAGTTCCCCACCGGCAACGCCGCAGCTCAGACCTTGCGCGCCACCGAGGCCGGTGGCAAAACCGGCAAGCAGCTCTTTGGTTCCATGGCCATCGCCGGCATCTATAGCGTGCTGCGCGACGCTCTGGGCGTGGTGCCCAGCATGCTATGCACGCTCAACATCCCCGGCGTGACCTTTGGCATCTACAACTCGCCCATGCTGCTCTCCGTCGGCTTTCTCGTGGGCTTCGCCCCGGTCGCCTTCTGGTTTGCCGGCGCCCTGCTGGGCAACTTTGGCATCATCGTGGGCGGCACCGCTGCCGGTCTGTTCGATGTTGTGACCGCGCAGGGCATCGTCAAGTCCCTGGGTATGGGCCTCATGATGGGCTTTGGCGTCGCCGTCGTCCTCAAGGACATCCTGCCGCAGGTCGCCGGTATCGTCCGCGGCCTCGCCGCCGACAGCTCCACCGACACCGACGAGCAGTCGCTCATCTCGGGCTCCCTTAAGCTCGACGCCGGTATCATCGGCCTGGGCGCTGCCGCCATCGCCGTGATCATCGCCATCGTGCTTGACCTTGGCCCCGTTCCGGCCGTCATCGTGACGCTGTTCACCTTTGTCACCACCATCATGAGCGCACAGAGCTGCGGCCAGACGGGCATCGACCCCATGGAGATCTTTGGCCTCATCGTTATGCTCATCGTGGCTGCCTTTGCACAGATCGCTCAGGTCAAGCTGTTCTTTATCGCCGGCATCGTAGCCGTGGCGTGCGGCCTTGCGGGCGACGTCATGAACGACTTTAAGGCCGGCGCCGTGCTGGGCACCAACCCGCGTGCGCAGTGGATCGGTCAAGCCATCGGCGGCATCGTGGGCGCCCTGGTCGCCGCCGCCGTCATGGTCGCGCTCGTCACCGCCTATGGCCCGGACGCCTTTGGCCCCGACAAGAGCTTTGTTGCCGCGCAGGCAAGCGTCGTCGCTACCATGGTCTCGGGCATCCCGAGCGTGCCGTGGTTCGTTGGCGGCTTTATCGCCGGCATCGTCATGTACTGGCTCGGCATTCCGGCCATGATGATCGGCCTAGGCGTGTACCTGCCGTTCTATATGTCGCTCACGGCTTTCCTGGGCTCCTGCGTTAAGCTCGCCTACGACAAGTGGTCCGCCCACCGCGACGCCACCGCTGGTCTTTCTGACGAGGAGAGAGCTGCTAAGGACGCCGCCTTCCAGGAACAGGGTCTGGTTGTCGCCAGCGGCCTGCTCGGCGGCGAGTCCATCGTCGGCGTTATCCTGGCGTTTGTCTCCGTGGGCTTAAGCCTGCTGGGCTAAGCTGAGCAGCTGCTCGACGGCAACCAAATTGCCTACGATTTGCCCGGTCGATAGCTTTCGCGGCTACCGACCGGGCTTTTTGATACCAACGCAAAGAAAGGCCGGCGCGCTGCGTTTAACAGCGCGCCGGCCTTATCGTTTGGCTATCGAGACGGTCCCGCTATGAATTGAAGTTCATTGCAGAGCCGACGCCCGAATAACTACATCTGCTTGCGACGACGATCACCCAGCGTCACGCCCGCGGCAACGAGCGTAATGCCGCCGATGACGAAGACCTCACCTGCAAGCGCGGAGGTATCACCCGTCTGGGCAAGTGCACCGTCCGTGGCCTTCTTCTTGGCGACAGGAGCCTTTGCAGCAGCCTGCGCAACCTGAGGCTTGGCCTGCGGCTCAGCCTTGGGATGATACTTGTCGTACTCGGCCTGTGCGGCAGCCAGGGCATCCTTAGTATCGTTAAGCTCGGCAAGCGCGGCGGCATAGGCGTCGTTGGCATCGGACAGTTTGGCATCGGCATCGCTCAGAGCAGCCTTGAGACCAGCAGCGGCATCGACGGCGGCCTTATGGCGAGCGTAGGCAGCGTTAAGCTTGACCAGCTTATCGTTGCCCGTCGTGCCCGCGGCAAGAGAGGCCTTGTGGTCGACAGCCTCAAGATCGGCCTTGAGTGCCTCGTCGTTGGCAAGCTCGGCCTTGGCCTTGACGATATCGAGGTTCGCATCGACAACGGCTTCGTTGGCGGCCTCGAGCTGCTTCTGGGCATCGGCGACACCGGCGACGGCAGCGTCATAGGCGGCCTTAGCGTCGTCGACCGCCTTCTGGGCGCCGGCGAAGCGCTCGAAGGCCTTGTTTGCGGTGGCAAGCTCGCCCTCGGCGGCCTTGACCTTCTCCTGTGCGTCGGACAGGGTCTGCGTCTTGGCGGCAACTGCCTGCTTGGCGCCCGAAAGAGCGGTCGCGGCGTGCACATCTGCGGCCTGAGCCTTGTCAACGCCAGCCTGGGCAGTGTCGTCGGCCTTCTTGGCATCGTTAAGCGTGCCCTGCTTGTTCGCAAGATCCGTCTTGGCGGCATCGCACTTGGCGGCAAGGTCCTTGACCGAAGCGGTAGCGTTGTCATACGCCTCGTTGGCCTGATCGGACTTTACCTTGGCGGCGTCGCGGGCGCTGCGAGCCTTCGCCTTGTGAGCAGCGGCCTCGGCTGCCTTCGTCTTGCTGTCAGCAAGCGTGGCGTTTGCCTTATCGAGAGCTGCCTGGGCAGTAGCGGCCTCGCCCTTGGCGGCGTCGAGCTTGGTCTGGGGCGTCTTGACGTCGACACCCTTGAGTTTGGCTTCGGCGGCGTCGTATGCCGTCTTCGCGGCGGCGGTGCTGGATTTAGCCTTCTCGTACTCGCCCTTGGCGGTGTTCATGTTCACATCGGCTGCGGTGAAAGCGTCCTGGGCGGCATCCTGCCCGTTTACAGCTGCGAAGTAAGCTTCCCTTGTAGTTCCAAAGTTCTTCTGCGCCTCGGCAAGCTTGCCCTGGAGCTCCTTGAGCTGCGCCTTCTGCGCCTGCGTGCCGCCTGCGTTGTAGGCGGAATCGATGTAGTCGTTGACGAGCTTCTTGAACTCGGAGACAGTGAAGTCCTTCTGCCCCGTGCTTCCACTATAGTCGAAAATGGTTACCTCGGAATCGGTGTTCTTACCGCTACCGGTTGCGATGCCGATAGCCTTCGCGCCGGCATCGATGATGTTGAGATAGTGTCCGCACTCATGGTAGATGCTGTTGTAGTGCTGGTAGATATAGTAGGAATCATATCGATGGCTTCCAAGTGCATCGCCATACTGCGCGACGTACTTATCGAATGCCTCCTTCTCCTGTGTGTAGAGGCCGGTGTAGGGCCAACCGAGGGTATCCTCGGTTTCGCCTCCGGTGTATGCTCCGCCGCCGCCTGCAAGGTTCTCACCTTGATCGAAATAGCAGTTCGAGTGTCCCCAGATGTTCGATGAATATGATGTATTAAGTGCGGCTGCCGCAGTCATGCGGAGGCTGACACTGAGTTCCGACTGACCGTTCGCCTTGCGGAGGTTGTTCTGGGTGTCGAGATACGTCAGGGCGTTGCGCATCTGCTCCAAGGAAAGCGGATTGGTGTCGCGAGACATATCCTGATCGACGTACTGGTCATACCATTCGGCTTTGTCATCGGTACCGGTCAGCATCGATACGGCGTCCTGGGCGTTCTTCTTCTGCGTGGCGGTGAAATCGCTGCTGTTGCTGATGTAGGCCATAAAGCCGAGCATGCCCTTATTGATAACTTCCTGGTCAACGGTCATGTTGGACTTTAGGTCTGCAATCTGCTGCTCAAGAGCCTCAACCTGGGCATTAGCAGCGTCATAAGCCTTTTCCGCGGCGTTCGAAGCGGCGCAGGCCGCCTCCCACTCGCTGCGCTTCTGCTGACGGACCTCGACGAGTCGGTCGTACTCCGCCCTCTTGTCGGCTTCGGTCTGCTGGGCCTGCTCGTATGCCGTCTTCGCGGCGTCACGCTTACTGGCCGCGTCCTTGTACTCCTTGTTTGCCGCATCGTATGCAGACTGGGCAGATGCCACGGCAGCGTTGGCGGCGTTGGCCTTCTCCTGCGCGGCAGCGACGGCAGCCTGGGCGGCCTGCAGATTTGTCTGTGCGGTGGCGTCGGCATCCGTCGCGGCATTGAGCTCCGCCTGCGCGGTCTTGAGCTCACCAGCAGCAGCTTTCTTGGCGGTCTCAAGCGCACTCAGGTCAACACCCGTACCCGAGACGGCAGCATCGAGTGCAGCCTGCGCCTGGTCGAGCTTCTGCTGGGCGCTATCGCGCGCAGTGGTTGCGGCTGCGAGAGCAGCGGCAGTCTCCTGCTTCTTGGCTTGGGCGGAAGTCAGAGCGGCCTCAGTGTCCTTCTTTTCCTGCTGGGCGCTAGCCTCGGCGGCCTTGGCCTGGTCCAGATTGGCCTGTGCAGTAGCAACGGCCTTATTGGCGTCATCGAGCTTTGCCTGCGCGTCCTCGACGGCCTTCTTGGCAGCCTCGTACTCGTCCATACCCATGGCCTCGAGCTTGGCCTGGGCATCATCGAGGGCCTTCTTGGCCTCATCCTGCTTTGCCTTGGCGTCCTTGAGCGCCTGGGTCTTATCCTCGACACCCTTGTTGGCTTGATCGAGCTGATCGTTCAGGTCGCCCAGCTTCTTCTGCTGCTGCTCGGTCTTTTCGACGGCGGCTTTGAGCTCGTCAATCTTCTCCTGGAGCGCGGCGACTTCTGCTGCGTTCTGCTCGATTTCGTTGTCGCTCACAGCCTGCGAGGCCTGATTCTTTTGCTGCTGTGCCTGCTTTTGAGACTGGCCCGCCGCGTCGGCCTTCTTCTGAGCCGCATCGTAGGCGGCCTGAGCGTCCTTGAGCTGCTTTGCCGACTCCTCTGCCAGCTGGGCAGCCGTCTTTACGACCGCTTGGTTGCCGGCGGCAACGGTGTTCTCTACAGAACTACCCCCCCCCTGAACAGAATCGCCGTTATCTGCCGTCGGTGCGGCGATTGCCGCCAGCGGCGACATGAGCGGCTGAGCGATGAGGCCCGCCGTCAAAACGGTTGCGACGGCGCGGTTGGCAACGCCCTTGACGTTGACGGCCTTGGCCCGAGGCTCAAAGTGTTGTGGACTGTAGTTTGCCATGGCTTTCTCCCTTTGACACGGATGTATCCATACGCTTCAAATTGTAGGAGCTGATTTTTGAATTCTGTTGCGCAACATTGGTCACCAGCGGATTTTTTGAAATTCGCGCTCTCGTGCTTCACAATTTCGTCACATATGTAGGAGCTGGTGCATCATATTCTTGCGGGATCGAATTGAGCCTGTGATTTGTATTTGCTCCCGCGTCATCCGCCCTATCGGATTCCGCATCAAACAGACACCCCGCCCGCCACGGTGTAGAGTTAAGACAACGGGCACGTTGCGCGGACCGCGCTGGAACGAGGTGGACATGGAACTCGACAAACAACAGATCAAGCGACTGCGTGAACGCCATCACCGGCGCCACGGCATCCGCCCTGCCCATAGTGAGGCCATGGAGAACGCCACCCGCTTCCTAAAGCGCGCATTCAACATTCGCGAGGGACGCGCGCCCTATCACGTGATCCGCAAGCGTTTTGTAAACGGGGCGCGTCTGACCGGCTCCCACCTATGCATCCTCATCATCGCCATGTTGATCGCAAGCATCGGCCTCGATATCGATTCGGACATCGCCATCGTGGGCGCCATGCTCATCTGCCCGCTCATGGGCTCGGTTCTTGCCATGGCATACGGCATCGCCACGCTCGACCGCGAGATTACCGTCGAAGCCGTCGCCGGCCTTGCGCTGCAAATGGCCTTTTGCCTGGTCACATCAACGTTGTACTTTAAGCTCTCGCCCCTTGGCGCCACCACAGCCGCCATTATCGACAACTCGACGCCCACCGTGTGGGACCTCGCTGTCGCGCTCGCTGGCGGCTTTGCGGGCGGGCTGGGCAACTCACGCGACCAGGAGCCCGCCACGCTCATCGCCGGCGTGGCCGTGGCGACCGCGCTCATGCCACCCCTGTGCGCGGCGGGCTACGGCATCGCCATCGCAAGCGGGTCGCTGTTTCTCTCGGCGCTTTACGAGTTTGGCATCAACGTGGTCTTTATCGCACTGGCTGCCGAAGCCGTACTACTTCTATTGCGTGTGCCGCTCAAGCGCGACCTCAACGGCGACGGTATTGTGACTGCTGAGGAAAATGCCGAGGTCGACGAGCTGTCACGCAAGGTGCGCCGCCGCATTATTGTGGGCACGGTGATCTTTGCCATCCCCTGCATCGTTATGACCGCGGGGTCTATTGGCTCGGCGCAGGTCGGCGTGCAGGACGGCTACGGCGTCACCGAGACCACACGCGAGCTTGCCGCGGTGCTGCCGGGCTTTAAGGATTACACCGTCGCCGTCGAGACCTCGGCTACCGAAGGGGACGAGGAAGGCATTGTAGAGCGCGAGGTTGTCGCCCACGTAACGACAAGCGAGGCGCTCGGGGCGCACGACCGCCACGTCGCCCGCAAGCTCATCGACCTCAACGTGCCCGAACTCGATCGCGTGGAGTTTGACGTGAAGTGATGCCGGCGCGGGATGAATGGTCGCACGGACACGAGCAAATAGCAGGGTGCAGTTCACACCCGCGCCCCGCTCGCTGTTTTATTGCCGTGGATCAACTGTCCAGATCGACATCGCCAGACTCCACCGTAAACGCAGGTTTGGTGCTCACCAGATAAAATCGGGTCACTTTGCTATCTCTAAATAGATAGAGCTGGCCTTGCTCGCGTCGGCGTGACATATACGCCACGTGGACCGTACCGAATTCTTCGCCGTTTTCCTTCTTTAATATCAGGATGTTGGGGTCATCCGTACGCTTAAACTGCCCGTCTGTGCAGATTCCGTCTTGGTCGACCAGCTGCCATCGACAGTTGTCCTCCTCAAGAAAAGCCAGGGTTTCCCGACTCGTTTTGTCATCCCGATAGAAACCATCAATGGCAAACCCTTCGGAAGCGCATTCCTGGATATAGGACGTTTCTCGGCTTATAGCAAACAGCCCCGTAGCGCCCAGGAGCACAGCCAGGCAGACCACTGCAAGGGTTATTGAGATAGTGCGGCGGCCCATGCTAGCCAGCCCGATACTTGTTTAACGGAGCGCGAAACATACTTGGCACCTCCGATATCAGAGCAAACGTCACCCGCAGCCCGGCGGCAGTCATATGTTTCCAACATCAAACCATATGGCTGCCACTCGCAAGAGGAGTATCGGCGAACGGTGCATTTTTGCACTCCATTGGTCAAACGTCAACGCGCGCTACAGCTCTTGCCCGATCAATTCAGATTTTGTCGCATACTACCGTAGATCCCCAACGCTTCCACCCCCCCGAATTACTCAGGGCGGCCGCGACGGCGCTCAATCCAGTCCACGGCAAAGTCGACAAGCTCGCGTTGGCGCATAAAGCGGATCATCCCGTTACCGAGAGGCGCCGTACGCACCGAGCATTCACGCTCAAAAGCAGCACCGATTTCATCGAAATCCTCGCCATCGACAAAGAGCGTGCGGTATTCCTTCCATACGCGTCGACCGTTTTCCACAATCGCACTGTGCTCCACACAGTCGTGCTTGCCAGGGTATTCCGCACGGGCGTCGGCCAAATGCAGCGACGTATTCTTGTCGTAGCCCACGCCCACAAGCAGCACGTAGCCGTCCAAATCGTACAGGCGCGCGATGGGCGATCCGTCGCCAAAGATGTTGCTCAGGTCGTGGTTTTCCGTCAAGAATTGAGCATGCCAGCCGTTTGCCGCCACCGAGCGCGCCGGATGGTCGCTTCTATGCGTACCCGGCCACGCGCGAAACATCTCGGCAACAGCCCCCATCGTATTGGTAGGCGTAATGCGCTTGTCATAGGCAGGCCAGTTATCGCGAATCAGCTGCCACCATTCTTGAGGCTCCCGCCAATGAACGCCGCTCTCGGGGTCCAAGTTTTTCCATGATTGCGTCGGCATCATGATGGTACCGGTCTCGCCCACCATCTGGAGCAGCGCCTCGATCACCGGCTGTGCGCCGCCGCACACATATCCAAGCGCGCTGAGCGAGCAATGGACCATAACCGTCTGCCCCGCGCACATACCGACGGCGGAGAGCGCGTCGAGGATATCCTGCTTAAGCACGATTTGCCGATCCATTACCATTTCCTCGCTATCCCCGCAGCCCATTTGTTTTAGCGTCATGTGTCGAAATGACACACGGGCTATGCGGCGTATTTATGCTGCAAATGATACGCTCCCAATGTCCCAAGGGATCTTTTTAGTACTTGAAGAAGCCCTCGCCCGAGCTTTCGCCCAGCTTACCTTCGTCGAGCATTTTCTTGAGGACGGTAGCCATGGCCTTAAAGTTGTAGGGCATCATCATCTTTTTGAGCAGCGGGCTCACCAGGCCCGGGACCTTCTGATACTGCATAACGATGTTGTAGGCCGTCTGGATGCCCACCGTGTCGAATACGCGGAACGGGCCCTTGGGAGCGCCAGTGCCGCGCGTCCATGCGAGGTCGATGCTCTTAGGGTCGCTGACGCCCGAAACGTACAGGTCCAGGCCCGAAAGCAGCCATGGCACCAGCATAGAGTTGAGCAGGTAGCCGTTCTTTTCCTTGTTGACGGGAAGCGCCAGCATGCGAATGTCGTTAGCGAAGTCGACGAGCTCGTCGAAGTAGCGCTTGTCGGTTTGGTCCTGCGCCATGACCTCGGTCATGTTGTTCTTCCAGATGGAGTTGGCAAAGTGCAGCGACAGGTACTTCTCGGGGCGACCAGTGTACTTGGCAAAGGTGCTCGGCAGCAACGTGGAGGAGTTGGTCACGACGACGGCCTTTTGCGGGAGGACCGGGGCGAGCTTCTTGTAGAAGTCGATCTTTGCCTGGGTGTCCTCGGCCATAGACTCGATGACCAGGTCGGCGTCGGCCACGGCCTTGGCAAGATCGAGCTCCAGCTTGAGTGTGGAGTAGGCACGCTCAACGGCGGCGAGTGCCGCCTCCTTGTCGAAGGGCTGGCCGCTATCGGCAATACCGGCGCACCACTCGCCCGTGCCATCCGCCATACCCTCGATTGCCGCGATGTACTCCTCGCGCACGTGGTCGATCTTGGGCTGGGTGCGCCCGATGCTGCCCTCGCTGCGCAGCCAGATCGTCACATCAAAGCCGCAGTAGGCGGCCTGGAAGGCAATCTGGCTTCCCAGCACGCCGCCGCCGGCAACACAAACGGTCTTGTAGCTCATAGGAACAGTCCTCTCTTGCGTAATTCCATAGATGTGTATTTATTCAACCGTAAGGATGACGCGCACTGGGGGTGGGTTCTATAAACGGACGATTTTTTGCCGCGAACGGCTACACCTGTTCATTATCTCGGGGTCCCTGTCCAGCAAAAACGGGTGGTAGCCGGTACGGCTACCACCCGTTTGTCCCATATCTAGCCCATAGCAGGCAAGTTACTTCTTAATGCCACGCCCCAGACGCTCGGCGACCGACGCCACGGCCTCCTCGCTGGCCGGCCCGCAGCTCACGCAGCCGTCATGGGCACGCATCTGGCCGGTGACCTCGTCCATCGCGAGCGGCGCCACCTTCTCGAGCTTAAAGCCCTTGCCGGCGCGCATGTTCTCCTTGGCCACGCTAATCATGAGCTTAATACGGTTGAGCTGGTTGACCTCGGACGCACCGGGGTCGTAGTCCACCGCGACAATGTTGCTCTCGGGATGTTGACGGCGCAGCTCCTTGATCACGGCCTTGCCCACCACGTGATTGGGTAGGCACGCAAAGGGCTGCGTGCAGATGATGTTAGGTGCGCCATGGTCAATCAGGTCGAGCATCTCGGCCGTGAGCAGCCAGCCCTCGCCCATGTTGTTGCACACCGAAAGCACCGTGCGGGCCTTGTCGGCCATGGTGCCGATGCGCTCGGGCGCCTCAAAGCGGCGGGACTTTTCGAGCATCTCCTCCACCGGCGTGCGCATCCAGTCCACGAGCTTGATGAGCGCCTGCATGCCCGCACGCGTCGTGGCAGAGCTGCCCAACTCGTCTTTCTGCAGCTCGGCGTTGCTCATGGAGTACAGGAAGAAGTCGAGCAGGCCCGGCACCACTGCCTCGCAGCCCTCGCGCTCGATAACGTCGACCACGTGGTTGTTGGCCGTAGGGTGGAACTTGACCAGGATCTCGCCGACCACGCCCACGCGCGGCTTGGTGCCCTCGCCCACGAGTGGCATGGTGTCGAACGCGCGGATGGCCTCGCGGCACAGCTTGGTGTAGTTGTGGCGGTTGAACTTGGGCGCCAGCTTGCGGGCTCGTGCCATGTACTCCTCGTAGAGCGCGTTGGCGGCACCGGGCGTGGCCTCGTACGGACGGCAGCGGTAGAGCATCTGCATCATCACGTCGCCAAAGAGCACCGCGTAGACTGCCTGCTTAAGCAGCGCCGGCGTAATCTTAAAGCCGGGGTTGTCCTCGCCGAGCGCCACGGCCGAAAGCGAGATCACCGGAATCTCGGGGTGGCCGCTCTCGCGCAGGGCCTTGCGAATGAGCGCAATGTAGTTGGTAGCACGGCAGCCGCCGCCGGTCTGGCTGATAACCACGGCCGTCTTGGACAGGTCGTACCGACCGCTCTCGATGGCCTCCATAATCTGGCCCGTCACCAGAATCGACGGGTAGCAGATGTCATTATTCACATAGCGCAGGCCGGCCTCGACGGCGTCGTGATCGGTCGAGGGCAGCAGCTCCAAGTTGTAGCCGGCACCGCGGAATACCTCTTTGACCAGGTCAAAGTGGATCGGCGCCATCTGCGGGCACAGGATGGTGTAGCCCTCGTCGCGCATCTGCTCGGTAAAGGGCACCTTGGGCCATGCGGTCGAGGCGCTCTCGCGCTGCGCCTCGAACGTGTACTTGCGGCTCGCGAACGCGGGAGCATCCGTGGAAGGCGCCACCGGCGCGGCATCGCCCTGCTCGTAGGCCTCGCCCGCAGCCGTAGCCTCGGCCAAGCGCTCGGCCTCCTGGTCCTTGAGCGCCGCCATGAGCGAGCGGATGCGGATGCGCGCGGCGCCCAGGTTGGACACCTCATCGATCTTGAGCACGGTGTAGATCTTGCCGCTGGCTTCCAGAATCTCCTGCACCTGGTCGGTGGTCAGAGCGTCCAGGCCGCAGCCGAAAGAGTTGAGCTGAATCAGGTCCAGGTCGTTGCGCATCGTCACAAAACGGGCGACGGCGTACAGGCGGCTGTGGTACATCCACTGGTCGACGACGCGGATGGGACGCTCGGGCTTCACCAGATGCGCGAGCGAATCCTCGGTAAAGACCGCAAAGCCAAAGCTCGAGATAAGCTCGGGCAGGGCATGGTTGATCTCGGGGTCGTTATGGTAGGGACGACCGGCGAGCACGATGCCATGACCACCGTGGTCCTCGACCCACTTAAGGGCCTCCTCGCCCATGGTCTGGATGTCCTCGTGGAAACGCGCATCGGCCTCAAAGGCAGCGTTGACGGCGGCATCGACCTCGGAGCGCGTGATCTTGGGTCCACGCACGCGACCGCGACCAGCCTCGGCATCGGCCACGCGGTCGACGGCGAGCACCTGGTACAGACGGCGCTTGAGCTCGGTTTTATCGTGATAGGGCACAAACGGATACAGGAACTCGATGTTCTGCTCGCGGATCTCGTCAATATTGAGCGCCAGCGCCGTGGGGTAGCTCATGACGATGGGACAGTTATAGCAGTTGCCGGCGGTCGGATCCTCCTTGCGCTCCCAACGCACGCACGGCATCCAGATGAAGTCGACATCGCGGTCGATAAGGTTCATCACGTGGCCGTGGCTCATCTTTGCCGGGTAGCACACGCTCTCGGACGGCATGGACTCGATGCCCGCCTGGTAGGTCTTTTTGCTCGACTGGTCGGACAACTGCACGCTAAAGCCCAGGCGCGTAAAGAACGCGTGCCAGAAGGGGTAGTTCTCGTACATGTTGAGCGCGCGCGGGATGCCGACGGTGC
>CATXJW010000032.1 GCA_958370325.1 uncultured Collinsella sp.
GCCCTTACGGGTTCGACCCCATGCGAGGTTAATAAAAAAGACGACCAACCGAAGTTGACCGTCTTAACATGCTTTGGTGGGCCGTCAGGGGGTCGAACCCTGGACCTTGGGATTAAGAGTCCCCTGCTCTACCAACTGAGCTAACGACCCAAAGCTAAAGTCCGTTGTGACGGACTTTAGAGGAGATATCGTGTGGTGGGCCGTCAGGGGTTCGAACCCTGGACCTTGGGATTAAGAGTCCCCTGCTCTACCAACTGAGCTAACGACCCGATATCAACACGAAGCAAGAACTGGGGTGGGTAAAGGGACTCGAACCCTCGACCTACGGGACCACAACCCGTCGCTCTAGCCAACTGAGCTACACCCACCGTGTCCTGTGCGCTTCGCGCTCGACTATTATTGCAAGGAACGCCACGCGATGCAAGCCCCAATTTTCAAGAATTTTGAAAAGAGTTTTTCGAGCGCGTTTCGAGCAATTCCCACCGGTTTCATAGGAGTAAACTTGCCCCACTGCAAATGCTCGAAAGGACAGGCATGAAAGAACTCTCCAACCGCACGGCAACATTTACCGATTCGGTCATCCGCCGCATGACGCGCATCTCCAATCAATACGGCGCCGTCAACCTCTCGCAGGGCTTCCCCAACTTCGATCCTCCGGCGCAGCTGCTCGAGAGCCTCGGCACCATCGCGACCGACCCCAAGCCGCTCCATCACCAGTACTCCATCACTTGGGGCTCCCAGGCCATGCGCGAGGCGCTCGCGGCCAAGCAGGAGCACTTTATGGGTATGCCGATCAACCCCAACGAGAACATCGTAGTCACATGCGGCTCCACCGAGGCCATGATGGCCGCCATGATGACGGTTACGAACCCCGGAGATAAGGTCGTCATCTTCTCGCCGTTCTACGAGAACTACGGTGCCGACACGATTCTCTCGGGCGCTGAGCCCATTTATGTGCCGCTCAACCCGCCCACGTTCGACTTCGATCGCGAAGTCCTCGAGGCGGCCTTCCGCGACAGCGACCCCAAGGCCATCGTCCTGTGCAACCCGTCCAACCCCTGCGGAAAGGTGTTTACGCGCGAGGAGCTCACTTTTATTGCCGACCTGTGCAAGAAGTACGACAGCTACTGCATCACCGACGAGGTCTACGAGCACATCGTCTATGCGCCCCACGAGCATGTCTATATGGCCACGCTGCCCGGCATGTTCGAGCGCACCATCAGCTGCAGCTCGCTATCCAAGACCTACTCCATCACCGGTTGGCGCCTGGGCTACACCATCGCCCCGGCCGAGATTACCGAGCGCATCAAGAAGGTCCACGACTTCCTCACGGTGGGCGCCGCCGCTCCCCTGCAGGAGGCCGTCGTCACCGCCCTCAACTTCGACGATAGCTATTACGATGAGGTCCTCGACCTCTACACCGCCAAGCGCGACCTGTTCTGCCAGGGGCTCGATAGCATCGGTCTTGAGCATAACGTGCCGCAGGGCGCCTACTACGTCATGATGGACATCTCTGAGTTTGGCTACGACAGCGACCTCGACTTCTGCGAGGATCTCGCCTCCAAGGTGGGCGTGGGCGCCGTGCCCGGCTCGAGCTTCTTCCGCGAGCCCGTCAACCATCTCGTTCGCTTCCACTTTGCCAAGCGAGACGAAACGCTCAACGCGGCGCTGGAGAACCTCAAGTCCCTGCGTGATAAAATCAAGCCGCGCGGGTAAGAACGACCCGGCAGTTAAGGCAAACATAGAAACCCCGCACCGTCCGTAACGTTGCGGGGTTTCTTTTTATAGCGATTTATTAATAGATTTATAGCGCTATACTTTAGGCAAAGAGCACCTTATCCTGGAAAGGGGATCACTATGGCAGAGCAGCAGCTTATCGGAGCGCTCGAGGCCGGCGGCACCAAGATGGTGTGCGCCACGGGCTATGCGGACGGCACGGTCCTGGAACGCGAGCAGATTGCGACCACGACCCCGCAGGAGACCGTCGAGGCCGTCAACGCATGGTTTGCCGACAAGGGCATCGCCGCGCTGGGCATCGGCGCCTTTGGCCCCACCGCAGTCAACCCTGCCTCGCCACAGTACGGCAAGATCTTGGAGACGCCCAAGACCGCATGGCGCTACTTTGACCTGCTGGGCACCATCCAAAACGAGCTCAATATTCCCTGCGGCTACGACACCGACGTCAACGTCGCCTGCTTGGGCGAGGTCACCTTTGGCTGCGCGCAAGGCCTCACCGACGTGGTCTACCTGACCATCGGCACCGGCGTGGGCGCCGGCGTCCTCTCGGGCGGTCAGCTCGTTCATGGCATGATGCACCCCGAGGCCGGGCACATCCTGGTCACACGCGACCCGCGTGACACCATCGGCGAGCACAGCGGCTGCCCCTTCCACGACAACTGCCTCGAGGGCCTCATCGCCGGCCCCGGCGTCAAAAAGCGCTGGGGTGGCAAGAGCGCCGGAGAGATGGCCGACGACCCAGAGGCCATGGACCTGCTTGCCGGATACCTTGCGCAGGCGCTCATGACCTACACGCTGTGCTATGCCCCGCAGAAGATCATCATCGGCGGTGGCGTTGCCGATCACACCCCTATCGTGCCGCTCGCCCGCAAAAAGTGCGCCGAGATGCTCAACGGCTACATTGTCACGCCCGAGGTCAACGATATCGACACCTACATCGTCAACAATAGCCTCGAGGGCAAGCAGGGCATCATGGGCTGCCTGGCCCTGGGTGCCGCCGCGCTTCAGCAGTAGGCGCGCCAAAAGGGCATCACAACGTCCAGCAATCCCATCCTACGGGATAACGCCGCCACGCCCCGTATAAGCCCCCCAAACAGAGAAAGGCCGCTAGGACCAAGCAATGCGTCCTAGGCGGCCTTTTTGGCACATATGAGCGATCGTAGAAGATATCGGAGCACAACGCCCGTTATCGCTCCGCAGCAGTCGATCATCACGTCGGTGATCATGCCGGCGCGACCGGGCACAAAGAGCTGAATCGTCTCGTCAATCGAGGGAATCAGCAGTAGGAAAACCGCCGTGGGAAGCAGCACGTCAAAAGTGCGACGGCCCTCGATATCGAAAGCGTGCGTCGCCAGAATGCCGAGCACCATGTACTCGGTAAAATGCGCGCACTTGCGAATGACGAAGTTGGTCACCCACTCATACGGAAGCCCCATACCGTGCAGAAAGCCGCGAACGGCCTCCATAATCGACAGGCTCAATGAACCGGACCCCGTGCCGGGAACCATCGAATTGCCCCAGATGAGCAGCACCATCAGGCAGGTCGCGAACGCCCATTTTCGATCGAGTTTAAGCATGCAGAAGTTATGCCTCCGCACAGAGCGGCTCAAAGCTGGCGGTGCCACCCTCGATAACGCTCAGATAGGCACGGCCCGTGCGCCTCACCGCTGCAGACTGCAGGCGGTCGATCTCCTCCTCGAGAATCTGATTGACGCGCTCGTGACGACGGTTCTCCATAACGCCGGCAGCGATGGCCTCGGCACGCTCGATACCTTCGCGCGAGATGCGGGCGGTATCCTCGGGGAACACGGCACTGTGGCGACCAACGTAAGCGGGGGCAGCGGGCTGAGGAGCAGGCGTAAACACCGGAGCGGCAACGGGAGCAGGCTCGACGGACTCGTCCAAAATTGCGGCAGCGGCTGCCCACATGCCCTCGTGGCCCGAATAATCGGCCATGGGGACATCTTCCTCGGGAGTTGCATCGACAGGCTCGTCGACTGCGACGGACTGGGACGCGGAGGCCGGGGCATCGACCGGGGCAGCGACCACATACGGCATGTCGTTCGAGATGACCGGCTCGTCAAGGTCATCGAGATCGATAGCCGCAGCAGAGACGTCGCTGATGATCGGCATGTTGGCAAGGTTCGCATTGTACGGCACCGCCTCCGCCGCCTGCTGCTGTGCAGGGGCGCCCCACAGCGAGCTTTCGGCAGCACGGCGGGCGGCAATAGTCTCCTCGTCGACGGCCAGCGGCTCGTCCGCGTAGGGGTCAACGGCGGTGGCGGCAGCCGGAGTCACGGGCACGGCAGTGTCATACGTAACGGATTGAGCCGTAGCGGCGTTATTGGCGGCGTTAGCCACGAGTGCCACAAAGGCGGCCGTGCTGCCCGCAGGAGCGGCATGAGAGCCCGAGACGGCGCGCGCAGCAGCAGCGATGTCATCGCGGTTATAGGAGCCGGTCTTACCGCCGTAGGTGAGTTCGTCGATAGCGACCTGGTAGACGTCGCGTGAGCGCGCAGGATCGCAGCTGACCGGCGAGTCGTCGTCGAGCATGCTGTCGATCATGGACCAGGCGTCGGCCTCGCTCATGGCGTCTGCGGCGCGGGCGATGGTGGGGACGCCATCGTCGGCACGACGGCGCTGGAAGGCACCGGTCAGGCCGGAGAAAACCGAAGAGGGCTGCGCGGCGTTTGCCTCAACTGCAGAAGCCGCAGTAGCAACGCCCTGAGGGGCAGCCCACTGCTGTTGGGCGGGCATCGAGGCGGTCTGGAACTCATCTTGATGCTGGTTGACGTTCGCAGCGCCACCCATAGCGTCGGGCTGGAACAGGCGCTCGGCATGCTGCGCGCGATATTCAGAAATGCCGAGCGAGGCGGCATAGATACCCACGCCCGCCACCGCACCCACGGCAAAGGGAACAGCGCCCGCGACGACCGTCTCGTTCACCGACGAAAACGGCAGCGTGGCAGCATACATCACCACGGGAGCGGCAAGGCCGATTCCGCAGGAAAGTCCAGCAAGGACTGCTCGTTGTGTTGCATCAGAAGAAGCCATGAGCTCTCCCCATCTTCCAGCACCCAAATCGCATCATTCAGTTGGCCGCGCGAGAGAAGATGAAGCGGGGCTATGCCCCAAAGCAACGGTATATGGTTCGTTTCATCTGCGTTTTCCGTCGCGAAGCTTAACAGCTATTATGCGAAACCCCCTTGGGGATTGCAAGCGACGAAGCGGGATTGAAACGGGAAAATCGCTGCTTGCCGTTCGTGAGGTCAATAATCGTTGGCGAGCGGCTATACGAAAAGGGCCAGGATCTAAACCCCGGCCCTTCTGGCATGTCTATGGTTGTTGTCGCGTGCAGCAGACAGCCTAGAACGTCTGCTCGTAATCGCTGTGCTTCTTTGCCGAACGCACCAGGAACTCCTGGTTGGTATTGGTGCCCTTGAGGCCCTTGATAAACGACGCGGCCGCGCGCTCGGTATTGTTCATGCCGGCGAGGATACGGCGCAGACCAAAGACAAACGGGCGCATCTGCTCGTCGACCAGCAGGTCCTCATTGCGCGTGCCCGAGGCAACGGGATCGATGGCCGGGAAGATACGGCGATCGGCCAGGTCGCGGTCGAGCTTGAGCTCCATGTTACCGGTGCCCTTGAACTCCTCAAAGATGACCTCGTCCATCTTGGAGCCGGTATCGATAAGGGCGGAAGCCAGGATGGTGAGCGAGCCACCGTTCTCGATATTACGGGCTGCGCCCAGGAAGCGCTTGGGCGGATACAGAGCCGCCGAATCGACGCCGCCCGAAAGGATGCGGCCCGAGGCGGGCGCGGCCAAGTTGTAAGCACGGGCAAGGCGCGTGATGGAATCGAGCACCACCACGACGTCGCCGCCCAGCTCCACGATGCGCTTGGCGCGCTCGATGACGAGCTCGGCCACGCGAGTGTGGTTGTCGGCGGGCATATCGAAGGTCGAGGCCACGACCTCGCCCTTGATGGAGCGCTGCATGTCAGTGACCTCTTCGGGGCGCTCGTCGACGAGCAGGCAGATGAGGTGCACCTCGGGGTTATTGATAGAGATGGACTGGCAGATCTTCTTGAGGATCGTGGTCTTGCCGGCCTTGGGCGGAGACACGATCAGGCCGCGCTGGCCCTTGCCGATCGGCGACACGATATCGATAGCGCGACCGGTGATGGAATCCTTGCCGTGCTCCATACGCAGAGGCTCGTTGGGATAGACCGGGGTAAGGTCGCCGAACTTGGGGCGATTGCGGATCTGCTCGGGATCCATGCCGTTGACGGTCGTGATCTTGGCGAGGCCGGCGCGCTTGTCGCCGCCACGCGAGGGACGAAGCGAGCCCTCGATCACATCACCCGTACGCAGGCGTGCGGAGCGGATGAGATATGCGGGAACAAAGGCGTCGTCACTGGACTTCATGTAGCCGTGGGCATGGATGATGCCGGAGCTGTCCGGGCGAATCTGCAGAATGCCCTTGATGTCGCGGAAGCCCTCGGCCTTCGCAGCGGTGGTGTAGATTTCCTCGACGAGCTCGGCCTTCTTCTTGCCGGTCGTCTCGATCTCGAACTCCTTGGCCTTCTCGCGCAGCTCGGCGACCTTCATGGCCGCGAGTTCCTCGCGCGAAAGCGTAGGCTCAGTCGGGGCGGCATTGCGCTCCTTATTGCGCTGCTTGCGGTCGCGCTGACGGTTGCGGCGGTCGTTGTTGCGCTCGTCTTTGCGCTCGTTGCGCTCGTCGTTGCGCTTGTGCTGGCGACGGTTGTGACGGGCGTTCTCGTCGGTCTCGGCGGTCGCGGCGCCCTCGGCCGCCGGAGTTGCGGTGCCGGCCGGGACTTCGCTATCGGCCTTGGTGTCGGCCTTGGTGTCGGCATTGGCATTGGGCTCAGCATCGGCCTGCTGCTCGGCGACCTTAGCCTTTGCAGACTTCTTACGCGTACGCTTGGGCCTCTCGGCTGCCGGCTGACCGGCGTTCTCGGCATCGGGAGCGGAGTCTACGGTCGCCTCGGCGACCTCGTTGTCAGAATCCTCGGACGCGTCCTTTTTCGAACCCTTGGCCTTGGACGAGCGCTTAGCGGCCGTGCGACGGCTGCGACCGGGGCGAACATCGGCGGGCTCGCCCTCGACGGGCGCGCCGGCCTCGGTGGCAGCGGCTCCCTGGGCAGGAGCGTCGGCGACGGGCGCGGGCGCGGCGGTCATCGCGGCGTCCTGAGCTGCGGCTGCTGCAGCGGCAGCGGCAGCCTTCTCGGCCTCGACGAAGGCCTTGGGCTTGCGGCCGCGACGGTGCGGACGAAGAGCAGGATCGACAACGGGAACCTCGTTGGCCTCGGCAGGTGCTGCAGACTCAGAGGGCTGCGCACCCTCCCCTACCGCAGAACGAGCCGGAGCTTCACCGGACTCTTGAGCCGCCTGCTCAGCATCCAGCTGAGACTTGGCCGCACGACGACGCGTGCGCGGGGCCGGCTTCTCGGTCGGCTGCCCCGCGACAGGGGTCTCGGTGGCCGCATTCGCCTCGAATACGCCCGGAGCCACCAGCTCGGTCAGAGCTGCGGCCTCACGCTCGGCAGCACGGCGACGGGCGCGCACAACCTGAGCCTCGCTGATTTGTGCCAGCGCGCGGGCCTGTGCAACCTCATCGGAAATGGGGGCCGAGGCATCGGCGGCAACGGGTCGCTTCGCGCGCGTGACACGCGTCGTGCGACGCTTGGGCTTGACAGCTTCCTCACCCTCAGCGGCAGGCTTGGATGCGCGGCGCGTACGCTTAGGCTTTGCAGGCGCGGCCTCATCGGCAGCAGCGGAAGGTGCAGGCGCGGCGCTCTCGACCGCAGCGGGCGCGGCTGCCGGGGCGGCCTTGGAGGCCTCAGGAGCCGAAACCTGCACCGGCGCAGGCATCGTGACCTGGTCCGACGCAGCCGGTGCAGCGGGAGCGGCCGTCGTCGTTATTTCGTTTTCTTGCTGTTGATCAGACACAGTGTTTGCTCAACTTTCTTTTCAAGCCCTGTGATCACATGCTCCCTGCATATACCTTCAGGGCGGCTAAACAGTCTAGCTCCGTCGAGTGAGCGACGGGCATCATTGATCTGTATCGAGATGATTGCGTCATACACGCAGCGTTAGTGTAACACAACCGCAACCACCTGCAACTTAGTCATTGGGGACGTTCTTAAACGGCTAGTCAAAAGGGACACTCTTCCTCAAAAGCGTCTTGATCAAAAGCGCCTTGAAATGTCGCGCCAGAGGAGCGAAGCCGTGGCATCCGGAATGGCTGCGCCGCGAATCGCGCCCATCTACTACATTTGCCCCCGGGCGTCTGACCATACCCTTGTTTTTTCAAAAACAACGAGTCTGCTACCTGCGGTTTTAATATCGTACTTTTCGGCATGGTTCGGGATATGCGTCCAAACGTAGGAGATGAGCCCGATTCGTGGCGGACGGGTCTGCGCCACCCCTCCACGAGACAAAAATGATTCGTTTCCCCCGTCCCCAAGGGGTAGTTTTCAAAACTATGCCGGATTACGGGGCCAGAATGATGAGAGCCAACCATACCCTGCATTTTCAAGAAACAATAAACCGTCTACCTGCGATTTTAATTTCGCTATCGGCGCTATGGTCGCCAACTGACGATTCAGCCCCGTAAACCGGTATAGTTGCGATTTGGTAGCATTTTCCAGCAAACCGAATAGTCCCGTCAAACACAAAAAGCCCGACCTCCGCATGGAGATCAGGCTTATAGGGCTCAGCAAAGCCGAACCTACACGGTCAAACGACCCGCAGATTACATCTGCTCGGGTGCGGAAACGCCAACGAGGGTAAGCACCAGGGCGAGCGTCACGCGGACGGCGTCGCAAGCGGCCAGACGGGCGCGCGAAAGCTCGGGGTCGACGGGACGGCCCTCGCTCGGCAGAACCTGGCAGGCAGCATAGAAGCTGTGGAAGTCGCCGGCGAGCTCCTCGGCAAAGTGCGTCAGGCGGAACGGAGCGCGGTCGCGAGCGCAGCTGGCGATGAGGTCGGTGAGCTCGTTGAGCTTACGCGAAAGGGCAAGCTCAGTCGGGTCGGTCAGCAGCGAGTAATCGACGTTCTCACCGATGGCCTTGGCGGCGACGGCCTTCATGCCCATCTCGTCAGCCTGCTCGGCGGTAACGTCGGCGGCGCGACGCAGGATGGAGCACACGCGGGCGTGAGCGTACTGCACGTAGTACACCGGGTTGGAGTTGTCGCGCTTCTTAACGGCCTCGATGTCGAAGTCGACCATCTGGTTGGAGCTCTTGGAGATGAGCGTGTAGCGAGCGGCATCGGAGCCGACCTCGTCGACGAGCTCCTGCAGGGTCACCATGGTGCCCTTGCGCTTGGACATACGGACGGGCTTGCCGTTGCGCAGCAGGTTGACGAGCTGGCCCAGCAGAACCTCAAACTTGCCGGGATAGCCAAGAGCGTCGCAGACGCAGCGGACGCGCTCGATGTAGCCGTGGTGGTCGGCACCCCAAATGTCGATGACGTGGTCGACGCGCTGGAACTTGTCCCAGTGATAGGCAACGTCGGAGGCGAAGTAGGTGTACTCGCCATCGGACTTGATCAGGACGCGGTCCTTGTCGTCGCCCAGGTCGGTGGAACGGAACCACAGGGCGCCGTCCTTGGTGTAGAGGTAGCCCATCTTGTCGAGCTTCTCAAAAGCGCGGTCGACGGCGGAGGTGCCGGCGGTCTCGCCCTCGGTGTCCTTCACATACAGCGAGCGCTCGGAGTACCAACGGTCAAAGTCGCAGTTGACGGCGTGGCAGAGGTCGCGCATGTTATCGACCATCTTCACATAGCCGCGCTCGCGGAAGCTCTCCATGCGCTCCTGAGGATCGGCGTTGACCCACTTATCGCCGTCGGTGCGCCAGAACTCGGCGGCCTCGTCGATGATGTAGTCGCCGCCGTAGGAGTCCTTGCCCAGAGTCTCGGCAAAGTTGTCCTGATACGGATGGGTCTCGGGATGCTCGTCGTTCTCGTCGGCAACGAAGGCGTCACGGTCGGCGATCAGCAGCTTGTGAGCCTCGTCGATATCAACGCCCTGCTTGGCGATGATGTCGGCAAGCTGCATATAGCGCGTGCTGATGGAGTTGCCGAAGGTGTTCATCTGAGCGCCGTGGTCATTGATGTAGAACTCACGCTGGATCTCATAGCCGGCGTGGTCCATAACGCGGCAGAGCGAATCGCCCAGCGCGGCCCAGCGGCCGTGGCCGATGTGCATGGGGCCGACGGGATTGGCGGAAACGAACTCGACCTGGGTCTTCAGGCCACCACCGACGTTGGACTTAGCGAAGTCCATGCCCTTCTCGCGAGCCTCGCCAAAGATGGCATTCTTGACGGCAACGGAGAGGTAGAAGTTGATGAAACCGGGGCCTGCGATCTCAACCTTCTCGATCGCGGGATCCTCGGGCATATGGGCAACGATGGCCTCGGCGATCTTGCGCGGGGCGCAGTGGGCCAGCTTGGCGGACTTCAGGGCCATGGTAGAGGTCCACTCGCCATGAGAAGTGTCAGCCGGTCGCTCGATAGCGCAATCGTCAAGTTCAAATGCGGAAAGGTCGCCGGCCTCCTGGGCCGCAGCAAGCGCAGCGCGTACCAGCTCTTCAATCTTCTCGGGCATAGATCCTCCTTGTGTTAAAGCCCCCGAGCTCTTGGTCACTCGTAGGGCAAAAGCCAGAGTTTGTAGCACTCTATCACAAGCGACGGGCACTATCGCAGGGTAAAGCCAATCGAGATTGCATATGCACAAAATTGACTACAGCTTGTATGGAGTCACTCAAAGATGCCGGTCTGCCTGCAGATTATGCACGCGTTGAAAATGCATAAAGGTGTGAATGAGCTGTGTCTTTTATCGAATACTCTTACCTATCGGAGTTGTGTGCTTTTCCTGCATAAAGTAAGGGTTTCCGCACGTCAGCGTGGTATTCTAGACATACGCAAATTCGTATAAGTTGGAGGTAGCATGTTCTCAATCGGTCAACACGTCATTCATCCGGGTCAGGGAGTCTGCACCGTCGTCGGTTTTAGGGACGACACGCCGCAGCCCATGCTGTTGCTCGAGACCAAGCAGGGACATGCGCAGACGATCCTCATGTACCCCGTGGCGCAGGCCGATCGTTTGCATGCCGCCATCTCCCAGCAAGATGCCGAGCACCTGCTGAGCCACTATGACGAGCTGGAGTGCGACACCTTTACCGAGCGTAACAGCTCGCTTGAGGAGACGCACTTTAAGCAGCAGCTCAAGCTCGGCGCGCCCGAGACGGTCCGCGTGGCAAAGACCATGATGCACCGCATTCGCCAGGCCGAGGAAGCCGATAAAAAGCCCAGCTCTTACTACATGCGAGTGCTCAAGGAGGCCAAGCGCCGCTCCATCGAGGAGTTCGCCGTGGCCCTGGGCGTCACCGAAGAGGACGCCGAAGCCCGCCTAGCCCAAGCCGCCCTCAACTAACCCATCCGCGCCAAAAACCACCACAAAGGGGACAGGCACCTTTGTGGTGGTTTTCTTGTTCTAGTAGTATTCATTCTTAGCGATACCCACGAGCACAAGGAGTCTCTTATGGCAGAACCGCTTACCGCCGGAATCACCCGCGACCGCGCGTTTGAACTGCTTAACGAGCACAACAAAGACCCGTTCCACATCACCCATGGCGAGACGGTCGAGGGCACCATGCGCTACTTTGCGCGCGAGTTCGACCCCGAGAACGAGGAGTTTTGGGGCATCGTCGGCCTGCTGCACGACTTGGATTGGGAGGAGCATGAGGACGACCCCATGAACCACACCATCTATGCTGCCGAGATTCTTAAGGGCGAAGGTGCGTCTCCCGAGCTCATTCGCGCCATCCAGACGCACACGTCGGACTTCAACACCTCGCTGCCCAAACCCGAACTGCAGATGGAAAAGATCCTGTTTGCCTGCGATGAGCTCACCGGCCTGATCGGCGCTGCAGTCATCATGCGCCCGAGCAAGAGCGTTATGGACTTTACGACCAAGTCGCTCAAGAAGAAGTTTAAGGACAAGCGCTTTGCCGCCGGCTGCTCGCGCGACGTGATTTCGCAGGGCGCCGAAATGTTGGGCTGGGAGCTCACCGAGCTCTTTGACCGCACCATCACGGCCGTGCAGTCCTTCGCGCCCGACCGCGACACCTTCCAGGCCTAACCGCCCACGCCACCTAAAACCACCACAAAGGGGACAGGCACCTTTGTGGTGGTTTTTCGTTTGCAACAGGTTTAGGGGCGGACCTGGCCGGTGCCTCGGAGCTTGTATTTGTAGGTGGTGAGGGCCTCGGCGGCAAAGGGGCCACGGGCGTGGAGCTTTTGGGTCGAGATGCCGATCTCGGCGCCCAGGCCAAACTCGCCGCCGTCGGTGAAGCGCGTGCTGGCGTTGGCATACACGGCCGAGGCATCGACCGCATCCAGGAAGCGCTCGCAAGCATCCGTGTCCTCGGCAACGATGGCCTCGGAGTGCATCGTGCCGTAGCGGTTGATGTGCGCGATGGCCTCGTCCTCGTTCGCCACGACCTTCACGCTCATCTCGAGCGCCAGGTACTCACGGCCCCAGTCCTCCTCAGTCGCGGCGACGTAGTCATCACCCTCCACAAAGCCGGCGTCGGCGCACGCGGCGTACGTAGCCTCGTCGCCGTGAATGAGCACGCCGTGGTCATGCAGCACGGCAACGACCGCCGGCAAAAACGTATCGGCCACAGCACGGTCGACCAGCAGCGACTCGGCGGCATTGCACACGCCCACGCGCTGCGTCTTAGCGTTGACGATAATGTTGAGCGCCTTGTCAAAATCGGCGGATTCATGCACGTAGATGTGGCAGTTGCCTGTGCCCGTCTCGATCACCGGCACAAGCGACTCGCACACGCAGCGCTGGATCAGGCCCGCGCCGCCACGCGGAATGAGTACATCGACGATGCCACGGAGCTTCATGAGCTCGCCAGTGGCCTCACGGTCGGTAGACTCGATCATCGACACGGCCTCGCGCGGGAAGCCCTTGGCCTCGAGCGCATCGGCCAGCAGCTCAGAAATCATGGCACACGAGTGATAGGCCAGCGAGCCGCCGCGCAGAATGCAGGCGTTGCCGGTGCGGATGCAGATGCCCGCGGCGTCGGCCGTCACGTTGGGGCGCGCCTCGTACACCATGGCGACCAGGCCCAACGGCACGCTCACACGGGTGAGGTCCACGCCGCTTGCGAGCACGCGGTGGTCGAGCACGCGGCCCACGGGATCGGGCAGCTCGGCAAGCTTCTCCAGGCCGGCAGCCATGCCCTCGACGCGCTCGGGCGTCAGCAGCAGACGGTCGAGGAGCCCCACCGAGGTCCCCGCATCGCGCGCGGCGGACATATCGAGCTCGTTGGCGGCGACGATGGAGTCGATACCGTTGCGCAGTGCTGCGGCCATGGCGCGTACGGCCTCCTGGCGCTGCTCGTCGCTCGCCGTGGCAAGCGAGGCCGACGCTGCCTTAGCGGCAACGGCAAGATCGTGGACATACGTGGCTATATCGACCGACATAGGCGGCCCTTTCTCCTAGAAGTTTGCAACCATGGTAGCCGATTTGCGCATGGCCTCACGCGCGGCGGTAGAATTGGTCAACCCGAAACACCGCAACGAACGGAAGCATCACATGGCGCTCATCACTTCGTACCACGTCCCCGGCCTGTATGTCGAGGACCACAGCATCGACGTCCCCCTTGACTGGCGCGGCCTGGAGCCGATGCTCCTGGCCGTCGGCAGCACCATGCGCCGCGGCGCTATGCCGGCGCCCATCGCCGGCGCGCCCGAGAGCATCAAGCTCTTCTATCGCGTGGTTTGCGCGCCCGACCGCATCAACGACGATCTGCCGCTGCTCCTGTTTTTACAGGGCGGCCCCGGCGGCGAGAGCCCGCGTCCGTTGTCGCCCACAAGCGATGGCTGGATCGAGGAGGCCGTCAAGCACTTCCGCGTGGTCCTGCCCGACCAGCGCGGCACCGGACGCAGCAGCTGTGTTGACGGACGCACGATCGCGGCCTTGGGCGAGCGCGCCGAGGCAGCCGGCGCCGATGCGGCCCGCTCGCAGGCGGACTTCCTCAAGCGCCACCTCGCCAGCTCCATCGTGCGCGATTTTGAGTACCTGCGCCTGGTGGGCTTTGGCGGCAAGCCCTGGGTCACACTCGGGCAGAGCTACGGCGGTTTTTTGACGCTGAGCTACCTGTCGCTCTTCCCCGAGAGCGTGGCGGCAAGCTTTACCTGCGGCGGCATTCCGCATGTGCCGGCGAGCGCCAGCGAGGTCTACGCGCATACCTTCCCGCGCATGGCCGCCAAGACGCAGCAGTATTACGACCGTTACCCCGCTGACGTCGAGCGCATGGCAGCCCTGGCCGATGCGCTCGAGGCTCAGAAGCCCGTGCTGCCCGACGGCTCGCCGATGACGGTCGAGCGCCTACAGCTCATGGGCAGCGACTTTGGCATGAAGCCGAGCTTTGAGCGCATGCATTGGATTATCGATCATGCTTTTGTTGACGGCGACGGCACGCTGACCTGCGGTGCCTCGGTAACTGACAGCTTTTTGATGCGCGCCTTCGAGCGCACCAACACGCGCACGAATCCGCTGTACTGGACGCTTCAGGAGTTCATCTACGCCGACGGCGACACCATGCCCATTCGCTGGGCCGCGGCAGAAGAGAAGGCACACCGTGCCGAGTTCGACACGCTCGCGCGCCCGCTCATGTTTACCGGCGAGGCCATGTTCCCGTGGATGTTTGAGCAGATGCCCGAACTTAAGCCCTTCAAGCCGGCGATGGATCTGCTGATGGAAGACACCAGCTGGGACAAGATCTACGACCCGCAGCGCCTGGCGTGCAACGAGGTGCCCCTGCAGGCCGCGGTGTACTTCGATGACATGTACGTGGACTCGGGCATGCAGCTCGACACGCTCAGCCGCGTGGGCAACTCGCATGCCTGGGTGACCAACGAGTTCGAGCACGACGGTCTGCACGGCAGCGTGGTGTTCAAGCACCTCTTCAACGAAGCCCTCGACCGCGGAGACCTGCGCCGGATCTTCTAGCAAAGAAGTGTCCCCGCCTGCCGGCACAAAAGGAACGTCCCCAAGTGCCGGAAAAGGAGAGGCAGCACTGCTGGCAAAACGAGCCGCAGCGCTGTCTTTCTTTATGCAAATACGATCAAGTTATCCCTGTGTATCGCGGGCTTCTCGGCCAGGTTAGCGAGCAGGCGGTTGCTGGCGATCTGGTCCTGGCGGCGGCCGGCGGCAAGCTCTAGCACGTCCGAATCGGCCTCGGCGATACCGCGGGCGACGACCATACCGCTCGGGTCGCACACGTCGAGTACATCGCCCTCGGAAAACACGCCATCGACCTCGCGAATACCCACCGCGAGCAAGGAAGAGCCACGGCTTACCAGCGCCTTCGCAGCACCGTCATCGACCGTCACCGAGCCATGCGCCTTGTCACCCAGTGCGATCCACAGCTTGCGGGGCGCGATGTCCAGGCGCTCAGCCGGCGGATCGAACAACGTACCCACGCTCTCGCCGCGGGCCAGACGCACGAGCGCATCGGGCTCCTCGCCCGAGCAAATCACGCTTTGAATGCCCGCCGTCATCAGAATGCGGCTCGCGCGAATCTTTGTGATCATGCCGCCCGTGCCCACCGAAGTCGAAGAATCGCCCGCCGAGGCGATGATCTTGGCATCGATCTTATGCACGATCGGGACGAACTCGGCCGTGGGGTCCTCGTGCGGATTGGCGGTATAGAGGCCATCGATGTCCGAGAGCGTCACGCACAGATCGGCAGAAACCAGGCAGCTCACAAGCGCCGCCAGCGTGTCGTTGTCGCCGAACTTGATCTCATCGACGGTAACGGTGTCGTTCTCGTTGACGACCGGCACCACGCCCAGCTCCACCAGGCGCAGCAGGGCGTCGCGCGCGTGCAGGTAGGACGTGCGGCGCGCCGTGTCGTGACGCGTGAGCAGCACGAGTGAGGTGAGCAGGTCGCGCGCATGGAACTCCTCGTCGTAGGCCGACGAGATGATGCACTGACCGGCCGAGGCGCAGGCCTGCAGGCTCGGCAGGTCACCGACCGGCTTGCGGTCGAAGCCCAGCACGGGATAGCCGCAGGCAATGGCACCCGAGCTCACCACGACCAGGCGCCAGCCAAGCTCGCGCAACGCTGCGGCCTGGTCGGCAAGCCCGCCGATAAAGGCGCGGTTGACCTTGCCGTCGGCGCCCACCACCGTGGACGAACCGATCTTTACCACCATCGTTTTATAAGAAGTCGTCATACGTCAAACCAATCAACTGTTCAGCGAACGGCCGAGCCGGCGGCCAGGGAAGCGTGACTCGCCCCTACCGCCCAAGGAATTAGTGAGCCCAGGGAAAGGCAGAGGCCGCGGCCATGTTCTTGCGCACGAGCTCGTCGCGCACCTGAGCCAGGCCCTGCTCCATGCCCACCACATAGGTCTGCGGGTACAGGAAGCGCTTGAAAGCTGCGTCCAGATGGTCAAGCGCCCAGGCGCAACGCTCGCGCGCGTCCTCGATGCTCTCGCGAGGAGCCACCGCGCTGCCGTCGCGCACGATCGGCACCAGCAGCTCGCGATACTCAAGTTCGGACACGTCGGTCACCAGAGCGGCATCATTCACGGCCACGAGGGTATTGCCGCGCGCGGCGCCCTCCCCCGCCAGATGGTCCTCGTCGTAGATCATGTCGCAGACCGGGCCGCCAAAGCCGTCGTAATAACGGCGCACGCGTTGCACACCCGGGATCGTGCGCTTGTAGGGCTGCTCGGAGAGCTTGACCACCGGCGTCCATGGATCTGCCTCGCTCGCACGGCGAGCGGAAAGCTTGTACACGCCGCCCAGCGCCGGCTGGTCATAGCAGGTCGCAAGCTTGGTACCCACGCCAAAGCTATCGATGGGCGCGCCCTGGTCGAGCAGTGACTGAATCGTGTACTCATCTAGATCGTTAGAAACCGAGATCCCCACATAGGGCAGGCCCTCGGCATCAAAACGGCCACGAACATACTTGGAGAGCTTGGCGAGGTCGCCCGAGTCAATGCGAATAGCCGACAGACGCTCGCCCACCGCCTCCATCTCCTTGGCAACCGTAATGGCATGCTCGCAACCCTCACGTACGTCGTAGGTGTCGATGAGCAGCGTACAGTTCTTGGGACTCGACTTAGCAAAAGCCCGGAATGCCTCGAGCTCGGAGTCGAAGCTCATCACCCAGCTGTGCGCATGCGTGCCAAAGACGGGAATACCGTAGCGGCGACCGGCGAGCACATCGGACGTAGAGGAGCAGCCGGCAACGTAGCTCGCGCGCGCGACGGCCAGCCCGCCATCGGGACCCTGGGCGCGGCGCAGGCCAAACTCGGCAACGGGACGGCCGTCCGCCGCCAGCACAACGCGCGCCGTCTTGGTGGCGACAAGCGTCTGGAAGCCGACGATGTTGAGCAGCGCGGTCTCGAGCAGCTGGCACTCCAGCGCGGGGCCGGTGACGCGAACCATGGGCTCGCGCGGAAAGACGAGCTCGCCCTCGGGAACGGCGTCGATGTTTACATGCGCACGAAAATCGCGCAGGTAGTCGAGGAATGCAGGCTTGAACATCGCGCCGCCGGCCGGGGCCTGGAGTGAGGCGAGGTAGTCGATATCCTCGGGTGTAAAGCGCAGATTCTCGACCAGCTCGGGCAGCTCGGCGGTGCCGCACATGACGGCATACGCGCTGCCAAAGGGATGGTCGCGGTAAAACGCCGTAAAACAACCCTGCTCATTGGCCTTGCCGTTCTCCCACAGGCCCTGGGCCATAGTGAGCTCGTACAGATCGGTGAGCATTGCAATGTCGGTGGGATGAGAGATGTCGGTCAAAGCCATGGGGCGACCTTTCGGATGCGTTGTGCAGAGGTTGAGGGTTGGAGAAGGGCAGAGTGTTCGGGCATGGCACCCGGCGCGAATCGGCTAGAGCAGGCCCATGCTGGTCAGGATCGTGTAGCCCATAAAGATGACAAACGCGATGAGGGCAAGGACAATGATGATTTTTTGAGCCGGCGCCATGCCAGGGATCTCGTTCTCGCCCGTAGGCTCCTTGGAGGTAACCATGCGCTGGGCAAAGCTCATCTCGTCGCGGCTCGGCTTGGGATCGACGGACTTGGGACGAGCGGCCTTTTTAGGCTGAGGTTTGTGCGCGGCAGGTGCAGGCTTCGCAGAGGCGGGCTTGGGTGCGGGCGCAGGCGCCGGTACGGCTGCGCCCTTCGCAGCAGCCTCCTCGGCCTTCGCACGCTCGGCACGCAGGGCGGCCAGCTCCTCACGCTCGCGGCGTGCCTCTTCCTGGGCCTCGCAACGAGCTTTCTCGGCGCGGAGCTCTTCCAACTCGGCGCGTTCCTCGGCAGACAGTGGTTGGGACTCAAGCTCGGCCATGGTACAGCCCTTTCTTTTAAAAAAAGCCGCCGACACAATGTCAGCGGCTTATCAAATCCAAGGGTGGAGACGAAGGGAGTCGAACCCTCGGCCTCTGCCATGCGACGGCAGCGCTCTCCCAACTGAGCTACGTCCCCAGGACAAGTCGATATTTTACCTACGGCTCGCCAACTGTCAACGCCCAATACCCAGTCTTTTTGGGGCGCGGCTATTTTGACAACTTTTCGAGCAGGCGATCCTCTCGATGATTTTTTAATCCCCGTCCCAGAAAAATCATCAACGAACGCGCTACTTTGCGCTGGTGAGGACGCCGGTGGTGTCGAAGGCTGGGGTGAAGCTCTCGTCTACAGCGCCGCCTTCTTGCCAAAACATCGTCGTAAAGCCCAGGTCGTCGGCATGGTCGAGCACCTGCTCATACTCCTCGCGCGTCACGGCGCGCGCCAGGTCGCCGCCTTGTTCGCGCATGAGTGCATTGGGCGTGTACTGGTTCATGACCGAGATCGGCACGTCGCCCACCGTCTGCCACACCAGGTCTAACACGCGGCACGAATCGTCGGCATGCCCCGGCAGCACCAGGTGACGCACGATCATACCGCGCTTCATGAGCCCGTCCTCGTCCACCAGCTCTCCTCCGCGGCGATCGATCTCGCGAGCCATCTGGGCCAGACCCGACACGGCCACGCGCGGGTAGTCCTTAATATGAGAAAGCGACTGCGCAAGCCCCGCGTCGGCATACTTAAAGTCGGTAAGCCACACGTCGACCAGATCGCCGAGCGCTGCCACGGCACTCGCCCGCTCATAGCCGCTCGTGTTGTAGACGATCGGGATGTCCAGCCCGCGCTCCCGAGCTGCGGCAATCGCGGCCGGCAGCAGGTGAGCATAATGCGTCGCCGTCACCAGGTTGATGTTATTGGCACCCTGCTCCTGCAGCTCCAGCATAATCTCGACCAAGCGCTCGGGCGAAATCTCAAGGCCAAAATTGCCGGTCGAGATCTCGTGGTTTTGGCAGTAGATACATTTGAGCGAACAGCCGCTAAAGAAAATCGTACCCGAGCCGGCCTCGCCCGAAATGGGCGGCTCCTCCCACATATGAAGCGCCGCGCGGGCCACCTTGAGTGTGTCGTTAGCACCGCACACGCCGCGCGCGCCCTCATCGCGCGCCGCACCGCAACGGCGCGGACACAAATGGCAGGCGGGCGAAAAAAGTTCGGTCAACGACGTCGGCATAAAAACATGCTCCAAAACAACGATTCAGCAGCTCAAACGTAAAGGGCCAGACCGCACAGACGGCTCGAGCCCAAGGCGCCGTAATCGTCCGACACGATTTTTGTAATGTCAAGACTGGAATCGACAAAGTGCCGCTTTATGATGTAGGTATTCCGCCCCCCGCGGAGCAACTGGGTGAACCGTCGCGTTTATTTAGGGAGCCCACACAGTCGTACCTAGTACAGGTATCCTTCGTTGTTAAGGACGCTGGAACAGTCGATGAGGGCACCCACCTGTTTTAGGTGGGTTCATTTTCGTAACGTGGGGGGTGGTTTTCTTTTGCCGAAAATCACCATTACAGTCCACATGGATCCCCGCCGGCATCCCGACAAGCCATCGACAACATCCCAATATCTGGTAAGCGCGTGATTATCGCTGCGCGCAATTCCATGCACCCCCCTTGGTCGAGTATCATGGTTCGGCTATGCCCTTTGCGCTTAGCAACCTTTGACCTTTTCCTTCGACGCTTGGCGGTTTTTAGATTCATGGCTTCATCCCCGAGCTACATACCGTACCTATGCGTGGCAGCGGCGGCCTTTATCACGACCTTCCTCACGGTGCCCCTGGTCAAACGCTTGGCAATTAAGCTCGACGCCGTCGACTATCCTTCTAAGCGCCGCATCAACACCAAGCCCATCCCGCGTTTGGGCGGAACGGCGGTGTTTTTGGGCCTGGTCGTTGCCTGTATTGTGCAAATCCTAGGCACCTGGCACCTAGGCTGGCCGCCCGTCCTGGTACCGCACCCGCGCCTCCACATTAGCTATCCCATGCTGGCACTCTCCTTTACCGTCATCTTTGCGACCGGCGCTATCGACGACGTCTTCCAACTCAAGCCCAAGCAAAAGCTGGCCGGTCAGGTCCTCGCCGCGCTCATCGCCTGCGTGGGCGGCCTGCGGATCAGCGTCATCGTCAACCCGTTTGCCCCCGGCGAAATCATGCTCGGATGGCTCGCCTACCCCATCACCGTGATCTATCTGGTGGCATTCACCAACATCATTAACCTCATCGACGGCCTCGACGGCTTGGCCACGGGCATCTGCGGCATCGCGTCGTTCACCATGTTTTCGATGGCCGTTCTCTCGGGCCGCATCGACGCCGCCGCGCTCTCCATTGCGCTCTTTGGCGCCTGCCTGGCCTTTTTGCGATACAACTTCAACCCCGCAAGCATCTTCTTGGGCGACTCGGGGTCGCTGCTTCTGGGCTTTGCGCTGGGCTCCATCTCGTTGCTCAACGTGAGCCGCACCGCCGCGCTCACCTCGCTTATCATCCCGCTCATCGTTGCCGGCGTGCCCATCATCGACACGTTTAGCGCCATCGTGCGCCGCAAGCGCGCCCACATTAGCATCGGGCAGGCCGACAAGGGCCACATCCACCACCGCCTGATCCAAGAGGGCTACAACCAAAAGCAGGCAGTGCTCCTCATCTATGCCTGGTGCATCATGCTTTCGGCCGGCGCCGCCGCGATTAACCAGGTCGAGGTCCCCATGCGCGTGCTCATCTTTACCGTGCTCGCCATTGGCTCGGCGGCCTTTGCCAAGCACCTGCATCTGTTTGAGCCCGTGCTGCGCCACCATTACAACAAGCGCACGCACGAGGACGAGCTCGTCACCCCCGACGATCCCGCCTTTAAGCAGGAGGAGCAGGCGGCAGAAGAACGCAAGGAGGAGCGCCACCACAGGCGCTAGGGTTTGCTGGTGAGGATGGGCCAAGGCGTTGGCAGTCGTTCGCGCGGACGCCGCGACGGACATGAAAGCCGGCCCCTGACAGTCCCTCACCCACTCGCGCCCGCCCATCTCAATAAACACGCTATCATCAAGACCTGCAAACGAACGTTAGGAGCAATCATGCCAAACGAGAACAGCTACGAAGTCGCGCTGCAAAAGAGCAACGCCATTCGCGAGGGCCTGGCCAAAACGCCCGAGAAGTTCACCATGCTCACCGGCGACCGCCCCACCGGCCGTCTGCACCTGGGTCACTACTTCGGCACCCTCAAGGGCCGTGTTGAGCTGCAGAACATGGGCGCCAAGACCAACGTGCTCATCGCCGACTACCAAGTCATCACTGACCGCGACACGACCGAGCACATCCAGGACAACGTGTACAACATGGTCATGGACTACCTTGCCTGCGGCATCGACCCCGACAAGACCATGATCTACGCGCACTCCGCCGTGCCCGCCGCAAACCAGCTCATGCTGCCGTTCCTGTCGCTGGTCTCCGAGGCCGAGCTGGCGCGCAACCCCACGGTCAAGGCCGAGATGGAGGCCTCGGGCCACGAGCTCACCGGCCTTCTGCTCACCTACCCGGTGCACCAGGCCTGCGACATCCTGTTCTGCAAGGGCAATGTGGTGCCCGTCGGTCGCGACCAGCTGCCGCACATCGAGCTCACCCGCACCATCGCCCGCCGCTTTAACAACCGCTACGGCAAGGTGTTCCCCGAGGTCGACGCACTGCTGTCCGAGACCCCGCTGCTGCCGGGCCTGGACGGTCGCAAGATGAGCAAGAGCTACGGTAACGCCATCAACATCTCGATGACCGCCGAGGAGACGGCCAAGCGCATCAAGAAGAGCCAGACCGACTCCGAGCGCATGATCACGTTCGATCCCGAGAACCGCCCCGGCGTGTCCGGTCTGCTTTCGACGGCCGCCATCTGCACCGGCCGTTCCGAAGTCGAGATTGCCGAGGAGATTGGCATGGGCGGCTCCGGCCAGCTCAAGAAGTACGTGACAGAGGCCGTCAACGAGTACTTCGCGCCGATCCGCGAGCGTCGCCAGCGCTACGAGAACGATCTGGACTATGTGAAGGACGTCCTGCACGAGGGCAACCGTCGCGCCAACGAGATCGCCGAGCAGACCCTGGCCGAGGTTCGGGACGCCATGGGCATGGTGTACTAGACCGATCTGCTGGCTAGAACTTTCGATTGCTTTAGGGCGGGCGCCACGGCGTCCGCCTTTTTTGGTGCCCGACCGGCTCGGCTCCGCCCATCGCACTCCCCCGATAAACAGGAACAGGCCCGCCGGCAGCCAATTGCCGGCGGGCCTGTTCCCAAAGTACACCGTTGAATCGCACAGAGGGGAGGAATGCGAATCAAACTCAACAGGGC
>CATXJW010000033.1 GCA_958370325.1 uncultured Collinsella sp.
GGTCGACACCGGTATTCCAAGCGGCGACGGCAAAGTTATAGCCCTGGCCTGCCATGGGGGAGCCGGCGAGATAATTGTCGATGCGGCTCGTCCACTCATTGATGAACGAATCGTAATCGGAGCTACCGGTATTGGCGTTGTTCACCGTGGTGTCGATGGTGGTGTTGGTGTTGGTGGCCTGGCTGCTGGAATTGCTGCCGCTTACGCCCTCGCCCGAGAGCTTCTCGGCGGCGGCGGCCTTATCGGCCTCAAGCTTGGCAAGCTCGGCGGCATTTTCCTGCTCGGCTTTTGCCTGTGCCTCGCTGCGGAGCTGCTGGGCCTGAGCCAACGCATCCTCGGCGTTTTTCTGCTCTGCCTCAAGCTGAGACTTGGCCTGCTGGAGCTCAGCCTTGTTCTGCTCGAGTTCGGTTTGCATGTTATTGAGCTGTTCGATCTCGTCGACGCTCGAGCTCGTGATCTGGTTGGTGTATTTGCAGGTCGTGATGAACTCACCCAGGCTCTGCGCGTTGACCAGGAAGCTCACGATGGGGTTGGTGCCCTTCTGATACTTGTACAGATCGCGCATGGCGGAGCTTGCCTTGGCCTGCTGCTCGGGAAGCTTAGCCTCGATTTCCTCGATGCTTGCCTCATTGGAGTCAATCTGCTTTTGCAGGTCATCGAGTTTGGTGCGGGCGTCGTTGTAGGCGCTCGTGGCGGCTTCGATCTTCTGCTGGGCTGCGGAAAGCTGGTCCTGCGTTGCCTGCGAGGCGGCATACGCCGCAACGGGGGAGAGCATCGGCGTGGCCGTCAGCGCAACGGCGAGCGCGGCGCTCGTGATGATACGAGCCGGCTTCGACGCAATGAGCGCTGCGGCGCGATGATTCGAATGCTGCATCCAGTCCCTCTGCAATCAATCGTAGGTTATGGTTCGAACGGTATTCTACTACTGCTTTCGACCTCAACTTGAACCTTAAAGGTTCCAAAGGGTCAAGTTGAACTTGAGGCTTTGGCTTTGACCTGCAGTTATGATGAATTGTTGAGAAACCATAGAGTTCAACTTTAACGTTACAGAGCCCTGTTTGAGAGGTGTTTTGGGCTGTAAAAGCTATCTCAACGTGGGGTTTTACAACTACAGCGTGCCTTTCTGACGAGCCTGCTCAATCTCTCCGAGAGCCTCGGCAGGGGTGAACGAGCAGGTGCCGTCGCCGAGCTTGACCACCTGGATGTCGTCGCCGATATGGACCTCTCCGCCCTTTAGTACCACGCCAAAAACGCCCTCGTGGGGAAAGATGCAGTCGCCGGCGAGATAGTAGATGGCACAGCGTGTGTGGCAGATCTTGCCGATTTGGCTGATTTCGACAAGCACCTCGCTGCCAAGCTTGAGCTGCGTGCCCAAGGGGAGCGAGAGTAGATTGATGCCTTGTGTGGTGAAATTCTCCCCAAAGTCACCCTGGCGCACATCGAGTCCGCGGGCCTGCGCCGTCTGGATGGACTCTGCGGCCAAAAAGGAAACCTGACGGTGCCAATGCCCGGCGTGTGCGTCGGAGGCGAGGCCAAATTGCTCTATAACGGTGTCGTGTCCATCGGCGACGGGCGACTTGCGTGTGCCCTTGTGCGCCGACGTGTTGATCGAGACGATGCGGGCGGGCTTGTCGTAGGCATCGTTTGCCGTGCGTAGGGGAACGGCCGTTTGTGCGCGTTCCGCCAGCTCGCGCTTCGCGGCATTGAGGATGGGGTTATCGGTCGGATGGTCTTGGGGCACGTGCGCGCCTTTCGTTTGAGGATGTCAATACGCTGAATCCTACAACAATGGTAGGTTCATTGCCCATTGTCATACAACGGTGAGCGCCGTCTTCGTGCTGGCCTTCGTGCTGGACGATTACGTCGATTGCCATAGATACGGTGGAGCTTTGGGCGCCGGCGGTTTGGCACGCTAAAATAAATCAGTTGCGCAAAGACCGCCCGTTGTGTGGGCAGTTCATGATAGGAAGTTTCCATGGCATTGCAGTTTACAGAGCGCGAGTTCATTCCCGTGCTGCTCGGTGGCGACATCAACGCCTATTCGGTGGCGCGCGCCTTCTACGAGGAGTACCAGGTCAAGAGTCTGGTCTTTGGCAAGTACCAGACGGGTCCCGCGTACCGCAGCCAGATTATCGACTACACGCCCAACGTGGATATCGATACCATGCCCGTGATGCTCAGGACCGTCAACGGCATTGCCCAAGCGCATGCCGATAAGACGATTGTCCTTGTGGGCTGTGGCGATAACTATGTTGCCCTCGTGGCTCAGGCCAAGGATGCCCATGAGTTGGCGGATAACATCGTCGCGCCTTACGCTCCCTATAGCATGCTTGAGCAGTGCCAGAAGAAGGAGATCTTCTACGAGCTGTGCGAGAAGCATGGCGTGCCCTATCCGCATACCTTTACCTTCACCATGGCGATGCTGAACGCCCAAGGCGAGGCACCTGCCGAAGTGCTCGACCAGATCGATTTTCCCTACCCGATGATTTTGAAGCCTTCTGACGGCATCATGTGGTGGCAGCACGAGTTCGAGGGCCAGAAAAAGGCCTATGAGATTGCCGACCGTGCCGAGCTGGAACAGGTCATTCGCGACTCGTATGCCAGCGGCTACACCGACGACCTGATCTTGCAGGATCGCGTGCCCGGCAACGACGAGTACATGCGCGTGCTCACCAGTTATTCCGACCGCAACGGCAAGGTGCGCATGATGTGCTTGGGTCACGTGCTGCTCGAGGAGCATCAGCCTCACGGTGTCGGCAACCACGCCTGTATCATCACCGAGCCCAATGACGAGCTCATGGGCGGCGTGCGCAAGTTGCTCGAGGACCTTCACTTTGTGGGCTATTCCAACTTTGACGTTAAGTACGACGAGCGCGACGGCTCGTTTAAGTTCTTCGATTTCAACACGCGCCAAGGTCGCAGCAACTACTACGTCACTAACAGCGGCTTTAACGTTGCCAAGTATGTGGTGGACGAGTATGTGTTCAACCGCCCGTTTGAGCCGGAGTTTGTGACGGCGCAGGACGAGGCGCTGTGGATGGTCGTCCCCATGGGCGTCGTCGACAAGTACGTCAAGGATCCCGAGCTGCGCGCTAAGGTGCATCGCCTGGACAAGGAAGGCAAGGGCGCCGACCCTTCGTTTATGAAGGGCGACTTTGTCTTTAACCGCTGGCTGCGCATGTGGCACACCAAGCTGCGCCACTTTAAGCTGTTCAAGACGTATTACAAGTAGATGAGTGCGGCGCCCGTCCGGTTTACATCGGGCGGGCGCGGGTATGATACGCGCAATTGCGCAAGCGTCACCAAGGAGGCGGCGATGGAAAAGCTGGGAGTTATCGGCGGCATGGGCGCCGAGGCCACGTCGTATTACTACGACCAGGTAGTGCGTCATACGGCTGCTGCCTGCGATCAGGAACATATCGACATGGTGGTGCTCTCCAAGTCGACCATGCCTGACCGCACGCTTGCCATTAAGACCGGCGAGCATGCCAAGCTGCTGGCGACCATGAAAGAGTGTGCCCAGGCACTCGAGTCGCTGGGCTGTGCGCACATTGCCATTCCCTGCAACACGTCGCACTACTTCTACGACCAGATCCAGTCGTTTACGAAGGTGCCGATTATTCACATGCCGCGTGAGTCGGTGCGCTATGCCCTTGCGGGTGCGGTGATGGGGGAGTGCGAGTTCGACCCCAACCTGAGTATGCCGGCCGAGCCGGTGCACAAGATTGGCATTATGGGCACCGACGGAACCGTGGGCGCGGGCGTCTACGGCCGCGAATGCGAGGCTGCGGGTGTTGAGGTCGTCTATCCCAGCGAGAAACGTCAGAACGATGTGATGTCGCTTATCTACGATGATGTGAAGGCCGGACGTGAGCCCGATATGGATAAGTTCGACCGCGTGATGTGGGAGTTCGCCCGTAGCGGCTGCGACCGTGTCATTCTGGCCTGCACCGAGCTATCGGTGCTGCAGAAGTACCGAGAGATGCCCGAGATCACCCTCGATGCCATGGATGTCCTGGTGCGCGAATCCATCATCCGCAGCGGCGCCCCCTACCGCCTCTAGCTTCCGACCTGTCAATAAGGGACAGGTTAATTATGGTAGGTTTTATCTGGTGAAACAGTAAAGGCCTCGGCTCGTTTGGTGCGAGCCGAGGCCTTTTGCGTTGGGCGGTTGCTGTCGGTGGCGAACTAGAACAGGAAGCCGATGGCGATGAGGGCGATGCTGGCGATGAGCACGGCGATGTCCAGGCCCTTGATGGGGTAGCGCTTGTACGAGCTGGCGCGTGTACGCAGATAGAAGCCGCGCTGTTCTGCCGCCAAGGCTGTGGCATCGGTCTTGCCTACGCTCGAGATGAGCAGTGGCACGCACAGTGGCAGCATGAGCTTAAGCTTCTTGATGGGGTTCTTGGTGTCGTACTCGACGCCGCGTGCAGTCTGCGCTTCCATGATGGCGTTCATCTCCTGACCAAACACCGGAACAAAGCGCAGCGCCGTGGTAAAGGTGAAGGCATAGCGATACGGTACGTGCAGCACCTCGACGCAGGCGTTGGCAAGGTCGTTGAGCTTGGTCACCATGAGCATGAGGATGAGTGGCAGCGCCACGCCCAGCAGGCGCAGACAGGCCTTCGATCCTGTGATGAGGCCCGTGTCGGTGATAAAGCCCCACACCACGTTGCCATCGCGCATAAAGGCTAGCTGGAGTACCAGCATGATAAGCGCGAGCGGAATCAGCAACTTGAGCAACGAGAACAGACGGTCGACGACGCCGGCATAGGCACCCAGCGCAAGGGTGAGTGCCAAAAAGCCCAGCAGCGCCACGTAGGTGTCGGACAAGAAGATGCCGACGATGATGGCGGCGGCGAGGCCCAATTTGACGACGGGGTTCAGGCGATGCAGTAGCGTATCGCCTGGCATGTAGTCGATGACGTTAACCACGGCGGACCATCTCCTTGGTAATGCGAACGACATCGGTGACCTCGCTCACCTGCGCAAAAGCGGGCGAGACGGAAGATGCCAGACGGCGCGAGAGTTCAATAACCTGGGGCGGCTCAACATAGGCACGCTGCATGAGATCGATGTTCGAGAATAGCTCGTGCGTGCGGCCGCGGTCGAGGATGTGACCGTCGGCCATTACTACGATACGCTCGGCAAAGTCGGAAACAACTTCCATATCGTGGCAGACCATGATAACGGCGCAGCCGCGCTCGGCCATGGTGCGCACCGTTTCCATGACGGTCATGCACTCGCGGTAATCAAGGCCGCTCGTGGGCTCGTCGAGCACGACGATCTTGGGCTCAACCACTACGACGGAGGCAAGCGCCACCATTTGTCGCTGGCCGCGCGAAAGTGAGAAAGGTGCCTCATCGGCAGGCAGGCCAAAGCGGTCGATAACGAGTTGAGCACGACGCAGAGCCTCGGCACGGTCGATGCCGGCAAGCTCCAGGCCAAAAGCGACCTCGTCGAGTACGGTATCCTTGCAGATCTGGCGGTCGGGGTTTTGAAAGAGGGTTGCGACTTCGCGGGCGATGCGGCTCGTGGGAACGGCCGCGGTATCCAGCCCCGTAACGCGCACGCTGCCCGAGGCGGGCTTGAGCAGGCCTGTGAGCAGCTTGGTGAGCGTGGTCTTGCCGGCACCGTTTTGGCCGACGATGCCCACGAGCTCGCCGGGATAGAGCGTCAGGTTGAGGTCGTGTACGGCGGCGCCGCCATTGGGATAGGCAAACTCAACATGGTCGAAGGTGAGTACGGGTTCGGCGTCCTTGGCATGAGGGCGCAACGACGGTGCGTGCGGTGAGCCGGCGGGTGCCTGAATGTCGTTGCTTGCGTGTGCGGGGTCGACGATGCCCGAAATCAGGCGCTCGGCCTCATCGACGTCCAAGCAAGGGGTACCGCTTACCAGGCCATCGGCCTCGAGGCTATTGAAGATACGCGTGACGCGAGGGCAGTCGACGCCGATGGCACGGAGTTCGTCGGTATGCGCGAAGACCTCGTGTGGTTCGCCCTGCAGCGCGATTTCGCCATGGTTGAGCACGAGCACGCGGTTGCAGTACTCCGAGAGCAGGGCGACCTTTTGCTCAACGACGACGATGGTAATTCCAAGTGTGCGGTTTGCCTCACGCAGCGTCTCGAAGACCAACGTGGAGCTGGCGGGGTCGAGTGCCGCGGTGGGCTCGTCGAGAACCAAGACGCGCGGACGCATGGCGAGGATGGCGGCGATGGCTACCTTTTGCTTCTGTCCGCCCGAGAGGGTGGCGATCTCGCGGTCGCGCAGGTCGCTGATGCCGACGGTCTCGAGCGTTTCGCTCACGCGCTGCTCGATTTGGTCGTGGGGAACGCCAAAGTTCTCGAGGCCAAAGAGCATCTCGTCCTCGACGACCGAAGCGACCATCTGCGTGTCGATATCCTGCAGCACACTGCCGACGATTTGCGACACGTCGGTGAGCGAGGCTTCGCAGGTGTCGTGGCCGTCAACCATGACGGCCCCAAAGAACGTGCCGGTGTAGTGGTGGGGCACGGCACCCGACAGGCAGGCGGCAAGCGTGGACTTGCCGGCGCCCGAGGGCCCGATGATGCCGATGAAATCTCCCTTGTTCACGCTGAGCGAGATGTGGCTGAGCGCCTGCTCGGTCTGCATGCCATAGGAGAACGAGACATCGTCGACGTTGATGATCGTTTCCATGGATACCTTTCATAGTCATTGGGGACGTTCTTACATGACTAGTCGTTTAAGAACGTCCCCAAGAGCTAGTTGTCTGGGACAGTCTTTTGATGACGGGGCCGTGGAGTTGCGGCCCGTCCATCATATCAGGCTATTTGTTGAGCACCTTGCGGAGGGGGAAGAAGAGGGCCTGGACCACGACGGCGTTGAAGACGGCAGTGCCGAGCACGATGGGCACCTTGGCGAGCGCCGTGGGCAGCGCGGCACCTATGATGACGGTGCCCAGGACGGCGAAGAGGGCACCCGAGACCAGGGTGGTGAGCAGCCCGGCGATAAAGGGGTTAGTCTTGTCACCGCCGATATTGGACTTGACGAGGGCAGCCATGGTCAGTGCGCCGGCAAGCTCGGTGACAAAGTTGAGGCCAGGGATTGACGTGGTGATCTGGATAACGGCGGCCGACAGGATGCCAAAGATGGCGGCCTGGGCAAAGCTCGCCTGCGTGAGCGCGATGGCTAGGGCATAGGCGGCGATGATGAACTGAGGTTTAATTCCCGTAACCGCCAGAGCGTTGCCTACGGTCATGTTGAGGATAAAGCCGGCGGCAAGCAGGACGGCGAGCAGGACCAACGAGGTGATATCGAGGATGCCTTTGTCGTAAGCGGCGTTGGTGGAAATAGTACGAGCCTGAGTGTTGGCGGCCATGATGTTCTCCTTAAGGTGAGATTTGAGATAAGAGTGTCCTGGACCTCCACGAAAGGGGCTAAATCGGAAAGGGGATCAATTTTGAATAATGGAGCACGGAGACGGCTTTACGAGGGGCCCCGGGTTGGCGTGAAAGAGGAGCGAAGCGTACTTGGGTGCGCGAGCGACGAATGAACGCCAAGATGGGGTGGCTCGTAAAGCCGAGCGGGTTAGTTGAGCTTCAGGGCCTTCTGGATGGGCAGGTAGAGGGCACCGACCAGAATGGCGTTAAAGACGGCGGTCATGGCGACCACGGGCAGCATGGCTGCGGCGAGCTCGCCCACCACGCCAAGCATGGCCATCTTGATAACCATGAAGATGACGCCCGAGACAAAGGTGGTCAGGAAGGTTGCGACAATGGCGATGGCGGGCTTGACCTGACCGTTCTTGCCGGCGGCGTTGACGATGCCGGCCATGAGCATGGCGGCGATGCCCTCGGCGGCAAAATCGACGAACGGCGAAGTGGTGGTGATCTGGATCACGGCAGCCGAGATGAGGCCAATGACGAGCGCCTGGCCGATATTGGGGCGAACGACCAGGATGGTGAGGCAGAAGGCCGAGATGATGAACTCGGGGCTGATCATGCCGCCCGAGATGCCCGAGATTGCCTTGCCGACGGTGAAGTTGAGGATGAAGCCGGCGGCGAGCAGGATGGCGAGCAGGACGAGGGCGCGGACATCGAGTTTGCCACGGTCGGCGGTCTGGACGGTGCGGGGCTGGGTGGCGGTGGTGTTTTGAGACATGGTGAAAATCCTTTCGGAAGGGGATTGCAAGAGAATAGCGGAGGCGCGTGATGCGAATGCGATCGGGCTCGAGATAGAAAAAGGCCCCCGGTCGAAACCGGAGGCCTTCCAATCACCTAGAGCGCAAAAACAGGCGTGAGGGACTCACTGTCGACCGATCGTATTCGCATCACGCCACCACCAGTTGTTAAGAGAGCTCATCGTGTTCTTCATGTTGGTGGCTCCTTTCGTGATGCCGTGGCGCGGTCGCACCTAGTTGCTGTTGCGCTGCACTATAGCACAGCGAAGTGTGTGCGGGGAAATCTTTTTTAAAAAGATTTCAGGCGGGTTTCCCGCCGGTCAAAAAGGCGGGTTAAGCGGGCGAGGCCGCCATTGCTGCCTTGCCCGCTCAGCTAAGACGTTACTCCTTATTGCGACGGTAGAGGAAGTAACCGCCTGCGGAGATGACGGCAACGCCAGCGATGGCGAATGCGGCCACCATGCGGCCATCAAAACGATCGCCAGTGGTGGGCAGGCCGCCCTTGGTGTTCGTCTTATTGGTGGTTACCGTGGTCGTGGTGTTGTCCGACTTGCCGGGCTTCTCAGGCTTGGTGGCGGGCTGCTCGGGCTTAGCGGGCTGCTCGGGCTTCTCGGGGGTACTAGGCTGCTCGGGGGTGCCGGGCTGCTCGGGAGTGCCGGGCTGATCCGGGGTGACCGGGTCGGTGGCAAGAGCGTCCTTGGCGTAGGTGATGGACTCCTTGAGGCCGTTGGTCTCGGTGTTCAGGTCGCTCGGGGTGAAGGGCTCGTCAAAGTTTCCAGCCTTCTGATATTCGCGCATCTCCTGGAGCAGGGCCTTGCACTTCTTGTAGGTGTTCTCGGTGGCAGCCTTGCCTGCCTTGTTGGCCAGAGCGGTGCGGCCCTCGGTGGTCGTCTCGGCCAGCATGGCGGCGTCGACATCCTGGTTCTGCTCGATGAGCTCATTCTGCAGGGCATCGAGATAGGCGCGGACGCTGACACCAAGGGTGTCCGGATTCTCAAAGCAGAGCGAGCTAATGTCCATGAGGACGTAGTTAATGGAGTTCTCGGGCTCCTCGTTGTTCACGATGTCCGTCTCATCGCAGTGGTCGAAGGAGACGGTCTGGTCGCTAAAGTAGGGGCTAACCTCGGTTATCAGGGCGGAGTACAGTGGGATGGCAACGGAGTACGCGGCGCGAGAGAGCATCTCCCACTGAATGGTGGCAACCTGGGGGTCAAGGCCGCGACGAATCTGGAAGAGGTTGATTTCGGTGTTGCTTTCGGTGCCGATGGCGTAGGCGCCGTCGGTGTTGGCGTTGAGGCCGTCGACCTTCTCGCCACGGTTGCCAAACGCGCGGATCATCTCAAAGGTGTTCCAGCCAGATTTGGTGGGCTGGAAGAATAGCGGCTGCATTTCATTTACCATAGCGCCAACCTTAGCGCGCGGTTTATCGCTGGTGTCCTTTACAATTTCATAGTCGGTGCCCTCGGCAAGCGGTGCATCGAAGTAGGCGCGGCCTTGGACATAGCGCGTCCAAGAATGCATGGCCTTTTCGCTAATTTCTTCACCATAGGTCTGGGCAACGTCGAACTGGCCATCGTCAAAGTACTTAGCAAAGCCCTTTTTCACGGGCATGGACTCGATGCCCTCGGAGTGGAGGCAGTTTGCACCGTCGTTGAGATTGACCTTGTAGTTGAGGTTGCCGATGTTGGGGTTGAGCGACGCGACGTCATCGGTGAGCTTCATGGCTATCCACTGGTGGCCGGAAAGCGCGGCGAACAGCCAGGTCTCGTTGTTATCGGCGATGATGAGCTGATCGTTGCCGCAGGCGCCCTGCTCGTCGATGATTTTGCCGAGGAGCTCGACACCCTCACGTGCCGTAGCGCTTTCGCCCAAGATGACGCTGCCGTAGCTATACTCGCCAATGCCAGTGTCGGTTAGGGGATCAGCCGCCTTGGCGTCTGCATTCATGTATGTGGTCAGCGTGGCGGAGCAGGATACACCTTTCTCATTGATGCCCGCTTCGGAGTAGGCATCCCAGCGTCCGTGCCACTGCGAAGGATGGTCGCGCACGTAACTATAGCGATACGTGGTATTGGGCGAGGTGTATGCGAATTCGGACTCGTCTGAGCCGTAGATATGGCCGGGACCATGTGAGGGTTCGATGCCGAAGTGCTTGAGGTAGCGCTTGCCAAAGTCCTCGGCGCGGCCGTAGTACGTGTTGCCATCGGCCGTTAGGTTTTTGCCCATGTAGATCTGCGTGCAGGCGAGCGCAGAGGTCGGCATGGACATGATGGTTGCAGCTCCAAAAGCAAGGCCAATGCCAAGCTTTTTGAGCGCGTTGACGGGGTGAGTTTTCCTCATAATCCCTCCCAGCGTGCGAAAGCCCTCTGTCGCCAGAGGGCTTCAGCCAATAAAGACACTCCCTTAGCGTAACGAATCGGAAACAATATTCATCTATGAAAAATACTTACTCGATAAGCGTATTGAAATATACGATGAGCGGTTAATTATACTCAGTTTGTAGCTTTAGCCAAATAAAGACGCCCTGCAATTACTGCATCTGAATAAAGCGTCTGGAAATCCCGAAATGAAAATCCCCCGCTGTTTGGCAAATGCATAAACAACGGGGGGAGACGATAATTGGATGAATATCATACCAATGTGGAATTACTTCTTCCGGCGGTGAATCACGTTGATTGCGTAGCCGACGAGCATGGCCAGAACGATGACGATAAAGCCAAGGATGGGGTTGTCGTTCACGGGGTCCTCCTATTTTCCGAGCGGGGAGAATTCGTCGACGATGAGGTCGAGGCATTGCGGAAGCGCGCGGGCTTCAAAGACGCCCGAGTTGCTGGAGATAATCTCGCCATCGAACTGCATGCCCAGCGACGGCGTGCAGGTGATCTTGGCTTCTTTGGTCTGGATGATCTTAAACTGCGGACGACCGAGCACCTTGCCGGCGGGGTCGAGCGCGGCGGTGATCACGGTCGGGAGCAGCTGCACGGTTTTTACGGGCTCGATGACCGCGATGTCGACCATGCCGTCGTTCATGCGGCAATCGGGGAACAGGTTGATGTCGTTTTGGATGACCGAGGTGTTGCCGGCCATGCAGCAGATGCCATCGAGCTCCTCGACAATGCCGTCATGCTCGATGGTAAAGTGCGCCACCGTGGGGTTGGGCGTGGCAAATGCGGACAGGAAGTAGGCAATCTCGCCGATGTCGTTTTTGGTGGGGGCGGCCTTCATCATGATCTCGGCATCGTAGCCCGAGCCGGCGATGATGATGAAACCGTGGCGCTTCTCGTTGCCGTCCTCGTCGAGCCAAAAGAGCTCGCCCATGTCCGCCTTGACGGTACGACCGGCGCGGCAGGCCTTGGCGAGCGCCGCCGCCTCGGGCGCATTGCCGATGTTGTTGAAGAACAGGCAGGCCGTACCGGAGGGGAAGACGAGCGTGGGGACACCGCATCCGCGCATCTGATCGAGTACATTGGAGACGGTGCCGTCGCCGCCTGAGACCACCACGCGATCGAATTCGCGCACGTCCGCCACGGCGTCCTCGGGTTCCATGCCATCGCCGATAAAGCGCATCACGACCTCGTCGCCGCTTTGCGCGAGGGCGTGCGTGAATGCGTAGATTTCATCTGAGCTGGGGCCCGATGCCGGGTTGTGGATGATAAGGCAGCGCATACTTACGTTCCCGTTCTGTGACTAACCGAGTATAGTTATAAGGCAATGCCGATATCCTACCCGTGTTTTTCGGGCCTAACCTTATTCGATGGGTTGATATGTACATTTCCACACATCAGGCTCTACTCGACTTTTGTCAGCGCGCCCGCGAATTCGACGCGATTGCCGTCGATACCGAGTTTTTGCGCGAGCGCACGTTCCACCCGCGCCTGTGCTTGGTCCAGATTGCCACCCCTGCCGAGAGCGTCGCGGTCGATCCTCTGGTGATCGACGACCTGACGCCGCTCGCCGAGCTTATGGGCGATGAGAGCGTGATCAAGGTCTTTCACGCCTGCTCGCAGGATATGGAGGTTATGCTCCATACCGTGGGCGTGCTGCCGCGTCCCATTTTTGACACACAGGTGGCCGCCGCCTTTTTGGGCGAGCGCCAGCAGATTTCCTATGGCGCGCTCGTGCAGACGTTTTGCGGTGTCTCATTGCCCAAGACCGAGTCGCTGACCGATTGGTCGCGCCGCCCGCTGACCGATAAGCAGATTGAGTACGCGATCGATGACGTCAAGTATCTGATCGTTGCCTATACCGAGATGATGAGCCGCCTACGCGAACTGGGTCGTGTGGATTGGGTGCTCGATGAGCTGCGTCCGCTGGCCGACGAGTCGCACTATCGCGCCGATCGCCATGAGGCATTCCGCAAGGTCAAGCGCATCAACTCGTGCAGCCGCCATCAGTTGGGCATTGCGCGCGAGCTTGCCGCTTGGCGCGAGGACCGCGCCGAGCGCCGCAACATCCCGCGCAAGTGGGTCATGTCCGACGATACGCTGCTGGCGCTCGTCAAGCGCAACCCTGTGCGTGTTGAGGAGTTCCGCAGCATCCGCGGCACCGATCAGCTGGGGGAGCGCGATGTGGACGGCGCGCTCATGGCCATCAAGCGCGGCGCGAGCTGCCCGCACGATCGCCTGCCGCTCATGGTGCGCGGGCATCGCCAGATTTCGCCGGAGCTTGAGAGCGTGACGGACCTGATGTATGCGCTTATTCGCTTGGTTGCCGAGCGCTCGGGCGTTGCGACCTCGGTTATCGCTTCGCGCGATGACCTGGCCGATTACATCGAGCATCCTGAGCAAAGTCCCCTGCGCGAAGGCTGGCGTTTTGAGCTCGTGGGTTCGCGCCTGGACGATTTACTCTCGGGCAATATGGGACTCACCGTGAAGGACGGCAAAATCGAGCTTTTATAGTTACGCGGTTTTACCAAACCGCGTAACAGCTCGACGCTGCAAACGGCCGAGAGCGGCAATCTGACGTTCAATCGTCGCTTGCGTACCAAAGTACGCGTCGCTTCTCTTTCACGTCACCTTGCTCGCCCTCGGCCGTTTTCGCTGACAATGCCTAAACATCGATGCTGACTTGGCTGCTGGGCGAGTGGGTAGAATGCCTCCAACGTGTAACTCGATTCGGAGGAATTCGCATGCCCTATTACTATGGTTACGGCTTTGGCATCGACCCGCTGTACCTGCTGGTTGTTCTTGTCTGCACGGTGCTTGGCCTTGCCGCGCAGAGCTATATCAATTCGACGTACAAGACGTGGTCCAAGGTTCGCTCGGACGGCGACACGGGCGCCAGGGTCGCTCGCCGCATGCTCGACGCCAACGGCTGCAATGCCGTGGGTATCAAGGGTGTCGCCGGTAAGCTCACTGACCATTACAACCCGCAGGACAACAACCTGTATCTGTCGGATTCCAACCGTTCGGGCGGCTCGGTCGCAAGCGTTGCTGTCGCTTGTCACGAGGCGGGCCATGCCGCGCAGCGTCAAAGCGGCTATGCCATGATGAAGGTACGTACCGCCCTCGTGCCGGTCGTCAACTTTACCCAGAACACCTGGACCATCGTGCTGCTCATGGGCCTGTTTATGAACATCGCGGGACTCACGACCCTCGCGCTGATCTTCTTCTCGTTTAGCGTGCTGTTCCAGCTCGTTACGCTGCCGGTCGAGATTGACGCCAGCCGCCGCGCCGTGGCGTATATCGAGCAGTCGGGCATGAGCTCCAAACAGGTCAACGGTGCCAAGAAGGTGCTGACGGCCGCCGCGCTTACCTATGTGGCTGCGGCGCTCACTTCGATCATTCAGCTGCTCTACCTGATGGCTCGCTACAACAGAAACTCCAACCGATAACAACTTGGGCCGCTGGGCGCCGCGGGGATTTGTGTCCCCGCGGCGCTGTACTATGTGTTGGACTTGAATTTGCGCAGGGCCAGAGCCTTTGTGCACGATAAGGAAAGGAGGCTGCGTGGCAGGCTGGAATCTAACCGGCAATGCCGTTTCCGCCGAGTTCGATGGTTCGGACGAGCAAGAGCGTAAAGAGCTCAGCGTGAGCCAGGCGGTAGAGATCGCCGCCGGTGCGCTCGATGCTATTCCGCAGCTGAGCGTTCTGGGCGAGGTCACGGGTTTTCGTGGTCCCAACGCCCGAAGCGGCCACTGCTACTTCCAGATTAAAGACGACTCGGCCGCCGTCGACTGCATCATCTGGAAGGGCGCCTATCTCAAGCGTACCTTCGATCTGCGTGATGGCATGCAGGTAAGCTTTAAGGGCAGCTTCAATCTCTATAAGGCCACGGGCCGCATGAGCTTTGTCGCTCGCTCGTTTTCGCTGGCGGGGGAGGGTCTGCTGCGTCAACAAGTGGCGCAACTGGCCGAAAAGCTACGCCGCGAGGGCCTGATGGACGAAGCGCGCAAGCGCCGCATCCCGGTGTTCTGCTCGCGCGTGGCGGTCGTCACCTCGCTTTCGGGTGCCGTAATCGACGATGTCAAGCGTACATTGCGTCGTCGCAACCCGCTCGTCGAGCTCGTTTGCGTGGGCGCCAAGGTTCAAGGCGAGGGTGCGCCGGCCGAGCTCATTGAGGGCTTGCGCCGCGCCGCTTCCATTACGCCGGCGCCCGACTGTATTTTGCTGGTGCGCGGCGGCGGTTCCTTTGAGGACCTCATGACCTTTAATGACGAGGAGCTTGCCCGCGCGGTGGCGGCTTGTCCTGTGCCCGTGGTGACCGGCATTGGCCATGAGCCCGATACCTCGATTTGCGACATGGTGAGCGACCGACGCGCCTCCACGCCCACGGCGGCGGCAGAATCGGTGGCGCCGGCTATGACGGAGTTGGCCGATGTGCTCGAGGCGCGCCATCAGCGTCTGGGTGCCGCGATGGCATCGATGATTGGGTCTGCCCAGGTCGACCTGGAGATGCTCGATCAGCGCGGTCGCCGTGCCTGGGATACCTATACGGCTCGCTTGGGTGATGCGCTCGATGCCGCTGCGTGTCGCCCGTGCCTCAACGACCCCACATTTATGGTCGAGCGTCGCGAATCGGAGCTTGCGCTGACTGCCGATCGCCTGTCGGGCGCCATAGTACGCTCGGTCGGGACATTCCGCTCCAACTTTGAGCGCTTGCCCGAGCGTCTGATTACAAGCACCTCGGGGCTCGATGGTAAGCGCCATGCGCTCACACTTGCGAGTTCCCGCCTAGAGCATCAAGGGCGCACGATGCTCAGCAAGCCAGCGTCCGACCTGAGCCGTGCGGCAGCGTCGCTCGATGCCCTGTCGCCGCTCAAAGTGCTTGCTCGCGGCTATTCCATCGCGTACAGCGATGATGGTGTGGCTACGAGTGCCAAGACCTTTAAGTCTGGCGACGCCATTCGCGTGCGCATGGCAGACGGCAACGTGGCAGCAACGGTCGATACGGTCGAGTAGACCGCGTTTCGCAGTGATAGACCCTTAGGAAAGGAAACAGATATGGCAGAGAAGACCCCGGTAGAGCAGCTTACGTACAAGCAAGCCTCGCAGGAGCTGGAGCTCATCATCCGCAGCCTGGAGTCGGGCGATATGGAGCTCGAGGAGTCGCTCGAGAGCTATACCCGCGGCGTCGAGCTCCTCAAGAGCCTGCGCACCCGCCTGTCCGATGCCGAGCAGAAGGTCTCGGTGCTCCTTAAGGACGTCGACGGCAACGACGTGCTCGCCGACGGCGAGGCCGCCAACACGGACGACAACCTCTCGTTCTAAGCATCCCGACCAAATATAATTACCTTGGTCTGTGAGAAAGGAACCAACCATGTGCGATTGCATCTTCTGCAAAATTGCCAACCACGAGATCCCCTCGACCGTTGTCTATGAGGACGACCAGGTCATCGCCTTCGACGACCTCAACCCACAGGCGCCGGTCCACACGCTCGTGATCCCCAAAAAGCACTACAGCGACATCGCCGACAACGTACCTGCCGAGACCATGGGCGCCATGGCTCACGCCATCCAAGAGGTCGCCAAGGCCAAGGGTCTGGAGGACGGTTTCCGCGTCATCTCCAACAAGGGTGTCAATGCCGGCCAGACCGTCATGCACTTCCACATGCACGTCCTCGGCGGCAAAAACCTGGGCGAGAACCTCATCTGAGGGCGCGTAGCCCGTCGACTTGGCTGCCTTTGGAGTAATCTATGCAGCTTTCTCAACTCGAATACCTTCAAGCGGTAGCGAACTATGGCGGTGTGCGCAAAGCAGCTCGCGCCGTTCATGTGAGTCCGCAGGCCGTTTCGTCGGCAATCAAAAAGTTGGAATCTGAGTATCAGATTGTTTTGCTCGACCGATCGGCGGGGGATGCTGTTTTGTCTCCGGCGGGCAGAGAATTTGTGCGTCGTGCACGCGTGATCCTGGCACAAGTCGACGATCTCAAAAAGTACGCTCAATCGAGGGGCGACGGCGTTTCGCCCGATGGCCACTTTCGTCTTTATGCCCCCTGCCTTCATGGGCGGGGGCGCCTTTTTGCCGAAAACTGGTATGACTCGTTTGAAAGCTCGCATCCTCAGATTCACCTTGATGTGTGGCATCAGCCAACGGCTACATGCTTTGAATCACTTGTGCTTGGTATTTCGGATGCGGCTATCTCATTCGAGGAACCACGGGACAGTGTCCTTTCTTCGAAATACTTGGGTGAAAAGGAGCTCAAGGTTCTTTCGTGCCCAGCGGGTCATCAATCTGTGGGCGCTATGACCGTTCGTGAGTTACTGGGCGGCAGGCTCGCTGTTCCCATTAATTTGTCACCCTGTCTCAATGCAATCAATCAATGTCCCGAAGCTCAGCTGGTTAATTTCCGCTTCCGCGATGTCGAATACGGAAACAGGGCTCAGACTGAGTTTCTTCAAGCCGGGGGATTGATATTGGGTTTGTCTGGGTCCTCTCTTGCGTCGGATGGATCAGAAGTGAGTGAGTGCTCAATTGAAGGTTCGCGTGATGTAACCTTGCCCATCTACTTTTGCTATCGACAAAATGCCTGGACCGATCGACACCAGACGGTATTTCTTCACCTATTGCGTCATCTCGCTTCGTGAGGCCTTTTGGCCTCGTGTCGTCAAGTGATTATTGACGCCTTGTAACACATAGCTGACAGCTTTGCCCTCATGCTTTTCCAAGATTCCGATTTAGATTGCTGGCTCTTGGAGGGCGGAGCATGAAAAACCGTACGGTTTTGCTTTATATGACGTTCGTTTATCTGTCGAACTTCAGCACCATTTTGTATTTTCTGACGGTTTACCTTGAATTCGTCGGATTCTCGATGGTGGCGATTTCTAGCATGATGATTGCATATCAAGTGAGCAAGTTCATTCTTGAGGTTCCTACTGGTTATATTGCTGACAGGTTTGGACGAAAGGTGAGCGGCCTCGTTGGCATTGTGGGAATGCTTGGGTACTACGTCGCCCTGCTTCTCGTCCGATCTCCTCTGCTTTTAATCGGTGCGTTCGCTCTCAAGGGTTTTGCCGTTGCATGTGTGAGTGGATCCATCGAAGCGATTTATATTGACAGCGTCTCTCAGGACCAGCTCGTAAGACTTAATGTCGTTGAGCGATTTGTTTTCTATGCCTCTAATGCCATTTCCGCTTGCGTGGGCGGTTTCATTTCGTCTGTCGGTGCATATCTCATTGGTCTTTCGGCAGATATCGTCGCAATGGTGTTGACGTTGGTTGTCGTTGTCTGCATTCCTGAGATGCGAAGAGGGGACACTGCGGCGACACCTGAACATGGGATTAGCCCGAAGATGATCGGTGCCGCCATTGCGGGTAATGGCATTCTTCGTTCAGCGTTCATCATGGACTGTTCTCAGGCATTTGCTTTTGTCGCCCTGGAAGACTTTTTCTCACTGCTGCTTGCGGGTCGCGGAATGAATGCCGTCGCTTCGGGTGTGACCATTGCGGTCCAGCTTCTTACCTCCGCCTCCATAGGGTTTATTGTGCCCAGTGTGATTGCTCGTGTCGACAAGGGCCGCTTTGCGCGTATTTGCGGCATCGTGCGTCTTTTCCTGACAGCTCTGTTTTTGATTCCTTTAACTCCGGTTTATTTGCTGCCCGTGTTCTATGTGCTGCAGACGGTTGCGTACTCGTTATTTGCTCCAATTAAATACTCAATTTTTCAAAATACTGCCGATTCTTCGATGCGCTGTTCACTGATTTCGGTTCAAAGCCAGATGGTGGCGGTGGGTGCCATCCTTTTCTATCTGTTCAATGCTACGTTGAACAGCATCGCGGGCACTCGAGTCATATTGCTTGTCGCGCTCGGGATTTCTTCTTTGGTGTATATCCCCGCGTTATTTCGTCTTACAAGCCAAAGGACATGAGTATTTAGGCACCGATAACTTATATATCAACGCAATAAACCCGAGCGCGAGGGCGTTTGGGTTTATTATTGAAACGTATGTAACCTGGCGGCGTCACACCGCCTGTTAGTAGGGAGACACATGAACGTTCTGGTCGTCAACGCAGGATCTTCGACCCTTAAGTATCAGGTCATCGATACCAAGTCCCACAAGGTGTCCGCAAAGGGCTCCTGCGAGCGCGTCTGCTTTACCGGCGGCACTTTCACCCATGCTGCCAACGGCTCCAAGAAGGTGACCGAGAACATCGAGTTCCCCGACCACAAGGTCGCCATCGAGGTTGTCCTGAAGGACCTCGAGGCCAACGGCGTCAAGATTGAGGGTATCGGCCACCGCATCGTTCAGGGCGGTTGGTACTTTGGCGATTCCTCCCTCGTCGACGAGGATGTCCTCGCCAAGATCCGCGAGGTCGCTCCGCTCGCCCCGCTGCACAACAACCCCGAGGCCAACGTTATCGAGTACTGCCTCGAGCAGTATCCCGACCTGCCCAACGTCACGGTTTACGACACCGCTTTCCACTTCAACATGCCCGAGGTCGCCAAGACCTACGCCCTGCCCAAGGACGTCTGCGACAAGCTGCACATCCGTAAGTACGGCGCCCACGGCACCAGCTACCGTTACATCTCCAAGAAGGTCGCCGAGATGACCAACGGCGAGGCCCGCAAGGTCGTCGTGTGCCATATCGGCTCCGGCGCTTCCCTGTGCGCCATCGAGGACGGCAAGTGCATGGACACCACCATGGGCTTGACGCCGCTCGACGGTGTCATGATGGGCACCCGCTGCGGCTCCATCGACCCTGCTACCGTGTGCTACCTGCAGCGCGAAGGCGGCTACACCTTCGACGAGGTCGACGAGATGATGAACAAGAAGTCCGGCCTTTTGGCTGTGACCGGCGGCAAGACCAACGATTGCCGCAACGTCGAGGAGCTCGCCGCTGCCGGTGACCCCGAGGCCCAGCTCGCCTTCGATATGTTCGTCTACAAGATTGCCGCCAAGGCTGCCGAGATGGCCACCTCCATGTGCGGTATGGACACCCTGGTCTTCACTGCCGGCATCGGTGAGCACGCTCCTGCCGTCCGCGCCGGCGTGGCCGACCGCCTGGCCTTTATGGGCGTCAAGATGGATCATGCCCGCAACGCCCTGCGTGGTGATGGCGCTTGGTGCCTGTCTGCCAAGGATTCCAAGGTCAAGATTTTCGTCATCCCCACGGACGAGGAGTTCATGATCGCTTCCGACGTCGAGCGCATCGTCAACGGCAAGTAATTGCAAGAGGGGAGGGGCTGGACGACCGAGCGCCGTTCAGCCCCTCTTTTGTGCTCGTTGGGCGATATGCCTGATAGCTATTTATCAAGTTGTGATAACTTCTTATTAACATGCGGCCGCCTTAAGGGGTCTGCGCCGACTGTATCGCACTGCAAAGGAGTCTCATGAACGTACTTGTTGTCAACGCCGGTAGCTCAAGCCTTAAATATCAGCTTTTGGATACCGATACCCGCGAGGTTTTCGCCAAGGGCAACTGCGAGCGTATCGGTTCGGACATGGGCATCTTTGGCCACTCCGAGAACGGTGGCGCCAAGCAAACCGAGGAGGTTCCCTTCCCGGATCACCGTTCGGCTATCGCACGTGTGCTCGAGGAGCTCGAGAAGACCGACTTTACGATCGATGGCATCGGCCACCGTATCGTTCAGGGTGGCTGGTACTTCGATGATTCCGCGGTCGTCGACGATGAGGTCATGGCTAAGATTCTCGAGGTGGCACCGCTTGCTCCGCTGCACAACTACGGCGAGGCAGCGGCAATCGAGTATTGTCGCGAGAAGTATCCGGAGCTGCCCAACGTGGCCGTCTTCGACACCTCGTTCCACATGACTATGCCCGAGGTCGCCTACACCTACGCCCTGCCCAAGGACGTGTGTGACAAGTATCACGTGCGCAAGTACGGCGCCCACGGCACAAGCCACCGCTATGAGTGGATGATGGCCAAGGAGATCCTGGGCTCGCGCTGCCACCGTCTGCTTTCGTGTCATCTGGGCAACGGCGCTTCGCTCGCCGCCATCGAGGACGGTGTATGCCGCGATACCACGATGGGCCTCACGCCGCTCGACGGCCTGATGATGGGCACCCGTTGTGGTTCCATTGACCCGGCTACCGTGTGCTACCTGCAGCGCGAGGGCGGCTACAGCTACCAGGAAGTCGATGACATGATGAACAAGCAGTCTGGTCTGCTTGCCATCTCTGGCATCTCCAACGACGCCCGCGACATCCGTACGCGCGCCTCCGAGGGTGACGAGCGCTGCCTGCTCGCCTTCGATATGTTCGCATACAAGGCCATGCAGCAGGCCGGTTCCATGATCGCCTCCATGGCGGGCGTGGACACCATTACCTTTACCGCCGGCATTGGCGAGAACGACTGGTCGATCCGCAAGGCCTTCTGCGACTGCTTTGAGTGGCTGGGCGTGCGCATCGACAACAACAAGAACCGCGAGGCCGTGGGTAACGGCCCGCGGGTCATCAGCGCCGCCGGCTCTTCCGTCACGGTCATGGTCATCCCCACCGACGAGGAATACATGATCGCTCACGACGTCGAACGCCTGACCAAGAACAACTAGTGCGTTCGCTTGCGATTGAACGAAAGGCCTCCTGAGCAGCAGCTCAGGAGGCCTTTTTGCTAGCAGGCGGAAATTCCAGTCCCAAAGCGATCATCACCAGTAACGCCTGCGCTCCCAGCAACGACACCCATCCATTCAGATTCTCAGCCCCAGCTCGTAGCCAAGCCGCCGTCCACCCCAGATGCCCTGATTACTACGTAGTGGTAGAAGGCCGTACGGGCTAACCCCTGAAAACACTCCGCAGACCAGAAACGCCCCCGTTCGTAGCTCCGAAGGAGCAGAACGGGGGCGTTTCATTGGTCGAGGACGTTTTCAGGGGTTAGCCCGTACGGCCTTCGGGCGAGTGCGTACGTTACTCAGCCATCTGAGCCTGGACGGCGGTGATGGCTACGACACCCACGATGTCGTCGGCAGAGCAGCCGCGCGACAGGTCGTTGACCGGCTTGGCGATGCCCTGCAGGATGGGGCCGTAGGCGTCGGCACCGGCGAAGCGCTGGACCAGCTTGTAGCCGATGTTGCCGGCCTCGAGGTCGGGGAACACGAGCACGTTGGCCTTGCCGGCGACAGAGGAGCCGGGAGCCTTGAGCTGGGCGACGGTGGGGACGATGGCGGCGTCGAGCTGCAGGTCGCCATCGATGGCGAGCTCGGGAGCCTTCTCCTTGCAGAACTTCACGGCCTCCTGGACCTTCTTGGCGACCTCGCCGCCGGCGGAGCCCATGGTGGAGTAGGAAAGCATGGCCACGTGCGGCTCAACGTTGCCCATGAAGGTGGACCAGGAGTGAGCGGAGGCGATGGCGATCTCGGAGAGCTCGTCAGAGGACGGGTTGATGTTGAGGCCGCAGTCGGCGAAGATCAGCGTGCCGTCGGTACCGAACTGCGGGGTGTCGGTGCACATCACGAAGAAGGCCGAGACCAGCTTGGTGCCCGGGGCGGTCTTGAGGATCTG
>CATXJW010000034.1 GCA_958370325.1 uncultured Collinsella sp.
TTGCGGTTGCAAACAAGTCGCCGCCAGGACCGGTTGTCACGAGACCGGCGATAACTTCAGCGGTGCCAGCAAGGTAGGGATCGCGCAGGCAAGCCTCCTCCTTCGCGTTCAGCTTGACCTTGTGAGGGACGGTGCGGTTATTTGCAAATCCGTGAGAATCGCACCACGCCTTGGAATATGAATCCGTGCAGCGTCCGCGCTCAAAAAGGGATATATCGTATTTTCGTCGTAGTTGTCTCGGACGTAGATCTCGCTGCTCTCGGCGGGAGACCCCTCGTCGGCATAGGCTGCCGCAACGGGCACAGATGGTGTCATGACAAAGGAGAGGCAAAGAGCTGCTGAGACGATGGAGGGCAGGCATTTCTTCATGGCTGGCTCCTTAATCTGGCCTTTGATAGTTACTTGATGTCGCCTCCTTCCGCTTTATATCCGTTGTATTTGGCGTATTTCTTTAATAAGGCAAGGGGTTCTTCCTCTCCTTCGGATAAGCCGATGATGTTTCCTTGATCATCCAGTATGAATACGGACGGAATATGCTCAAGTTCATATTGGTCATACACGGTCTTATCTTAATCTATGTATATGGGAAAGTCTCCTTCATGGACCGAGGCTTCTTCAATTGTGCTGTCCTCGGAAACAGTGAAAAGGTTCTTCCTTAAGGCTGCGAAATTATCAAGTTGTTGCATATCTTCTATGAGAGATTCGCAGTGCTGACACCACGATGCCCAGAACATCAAGATGTTTTCCTCATTAGGTTTTAGCTTGTCAAAATTATTGACGTTTCGGCCGAGGCTGAAATCTTGACCCTTTTTAATGGACAAAGATGAGGGATAAGCATCGTGTTGCGGTTTGATATTGGCGGCGATTAAGACGGCGAAACACACCAGAGCCGCCAAAGTCAGTAAGGCGATAACGCATTTTCTCGGTTTCCAGCTCATAACAGATTCCTCTCTCATGGTGAAACGCATACGTTTTGAAACGGGATACCGCTTCGATTCGTTCCGGACGCGGATGTGGACGTAACTGGTCTCGGTGCCAAGTGCGATTTCAGTGCTGTATATGACTTAACGGGAATGTCCGAGCAGTGCCGGAGTCTCCATCTGGATTGTTCCGACTGGAACATCAGCCCGAATACACTGCATAGCGACTCCGACAAGAAAGTCCCCGGCGTAATCCTTCCCAAGGCATGGCAATAATCAAGATGCCGCAGCGGCAAGACAAAGACAGATTCCCGCGATAACCCTACGCTCAGCTCGTTTCTATTCACCCTGAGCGAAGGGAGTGTCGCATATGCATGCAGCGGCGCAGAACCTCCGGGGGGGGGTATCTCCTAGAGGTATCCGCCTCCGGAGGCCAAGGAATTATCGAGTACGTCCTGATCATCGCGGTCATCGGCCTGGTGATCGTGTTCGCGGGACCCGGCGTGGCCGGAGCCATCCGCAACCAGTTCAACCTGGTCGGCAACACGGTGAACAATGGGACGGTTGGCGGCGTCGAGGGAGGCGCATCCGGCGGAGGGTCTGCAGGTACCGATTCCGCGACCGTCCAGGCGGCTATCGCCAAGGACGCGAAGGACTGGACCCTCGAAGAGCAGAGGGCCGTGGCCGAGGACATCGCCGCGAAGGGCGAGGCATCGTCCGCCATCGCCAAGGCGGAGGCCGCGATGAATGCAGGGACGAAGTTCTCGATGAAGCTCACCGATGGTCAGACGCTCGAGTACAAGATTATCGGCATCAACCACGATGACTTGGCCGATGGTAGCGGCAAGGCGGGCCTGACGTTCCTCGCCACCTCGACGGGTATCAAATCTCGCGTGAACGCCACCAACACCAATGCCGGTGGCTGGGAGAAGTCGGAACTCCGCGCGAAGATGAACTCCGGCGAGATCTGGAACCTGATGCCCTCCGATTTCCAATCCAAGGTGAAGCCGGTCAGGGAGCTGACGAACAACGTTGATGGAACCGACAAGAATGCCGCCGTGACGGCGACCTCGGACAAGCTGTTCATGCTCAGTTATTCCGAAATCGTAGAGACCCCTTATAGCGGCTGGTCTGGTTATTCTTGGATCGGAAACGAAGGAACCCAGTACGAGGCCTTCAAGGGTAAGGTGACGAACAATTATTCGGGTAACGATTGCCTGAGTGTTGGCGTCGCTTGGTGGGAGCGTTCCTTGAATCCGAGCGCCTCTGCGGCTTATAGGACAAAATGTGTGTCTACTTTAGGGGCATCGACGCAGGTCGATGCCCCTTTTTCAGCCGTTTAAATTCCGTGGCCGCTTTTAACCGCTCGGACAGAATGTGTGTCCGGTTGCCCATCGTTCCCGCTGGTAGATAACCTTTTCCGGAACCGTTAAATACCCTTTCGGAAGAGGTGCCCATGAAGGCCGTTTATTGCCCCTACTGCGGCGGTCGGACCAAGCGCAACGGCAGGACCTCATCGGGATCCCAGCGGTGGAGGTGCACGGCCTGCGGCGCGTCGACGACGGTGAGGTACGATGACACGGCGACAAGGCTGGACGAGTTCCTCGGGTGGCTCCTCTCCAAGGACTCCCAGGCGGCGATGCCGGGCGGCGGTCGGTCCTTCAGGCGCAGGACGGCCGAGTTCTGGGAGGTCTGGCCCATGCCCGTCCCCGACGGCGAGCTCCACCGCGTGCTCTACGTCGACGGGATCTGGGTCGCGCGCGACCTCGTGGTGCTCATATGCTGCAGCGGCGAGCGGGTGGTCTCCTGGTACATGGCGAGGTCGGAGAACTCGAGGGCGTGGTCGGCCCTCATGGCGCCGATCCCGGCGCCCGACGTGGTCGTCACCGACGGCGGGAGCGGGTTCGCCAAGGCCGTGCGCGAGACCTGGCCGCGCACCAGGGTCCAGAGGTGCACCTTCCACGCCTTCTCGCAGGTCAAACGCTACACGACGACGCGGCCGAAGCTCCAGGCGGGGCGCGAGCTCTACCTCATCGTGCGCGACCTCATGGGCATCGAGACGCTGCACCAGGCCGAGCTCTGGGTCGAGCGCTACCTCGACTGGTGCGGGTTCTGGGCCGACTTCCTGGAGGACAGGACCGTGGTGGACGGCAGGAGGGCCTGCACCCACGAGAGGCTGAGGCGGGCGCGCTCGTCGCTGTCGTCGCTGGTGTCGGCGGGGACGCTGTTCACCTACCTCGACCCCGCCCTGGCCAAGGCCGGCCCGCTGCCGTCGACCAACAACATGATCGAGGGAGGGGTGAACTCGCAGCTGAGGGCCGTCCTGCGCAACCACCGGGGACTGACGTCGGTTAAGCGCGTGAAGGCGGTGTTCTGGTGGTGCCACGCGCACTCGGGGGACGCGAGGACGGCGCGCGAGAAGCTCGCCGCGATGCCGACCGATGCGGACATCGACTTCCTGTTCAGCGTCTACTCCGCCTCGCCGTCGCGTGACGATGGAGGGCCGGAATGGGGCGACAGGGCCGTGTGGGAGGACCTCCACCACAGGGACCCGTACCCGTTCTGGCTGGATTAATGGATGGAAACGGATGTTCTATCGGGACACACATTTTGTCCTATAAGCCGCCTCTGCGCTCTTCCTCTATGTCAACAGCAACGGCGATCCGTCGTACAACTACGGCGCGACGAACTCGAATCGCGTCTGCCCAGCTTGGTGCTTCTAGATTCATCTGTTAAGCCCGCACGGCCTGTGCGGGCTTTTCTTTTGGCGGTTACTCGAACGGTTTGATGTTTGTGGCATAGGTTATCGGTTTGAGGAGAAATGGGGTCATACAGCGGCTCTCAGAGCGCCTGCTGCACTCCCCCGCCATTACCCCTGCGGCGTCCTCGTATGGAGTCCATCCTGGTTGGCGTTTTGTTGTAACCGCTCACTTGTCCACAGATCAAGTGAGCTGCTGGAATAAATACAGCGACACGCTAGTTCGATACAGTCGCTATATCTGCGTAAATCGCCGCGATAAATACAGCCCGTACTCGGCTGTATACCAGCTACGCGTATGTAGATTCATATCGCGTTAATAAATCGGCCCAAGCGCGTGCAAAACGCGCAAGTAGCCGCAAAAAGCGGTTATCGCGCAGGTAGATTTTTGGCACCCTGTTGCTTAATCAAAATTAAGCAATTGCTTAAAACAAAAAAGGTCAGGCACTAGGTGCCTGACCTGCAAACTTCTGGTCGGGACGACTGGATTCGAACCAGCGACCCCTTGACCCCCAGTCAAGTGCGCTACCAAGCTGCGCCACGTCCCGAAGCTTTTGTTTGTTGCTCTGCTCTCGCTCGCAACAGGGAGTATATTAACCCGAAACTTTAGACTTGTGCAAGAACTTTTTTACAAATTTTGAAGCAAGTCCAAAATTGTATCTGCGAGCTGGGGTTTTGTTAGCACGGGAAGTTCTTGTGTGCCCGTTTTGCTCACAATCCAAGCCTTGTTCGTGTCGGTTCCGAAGCCCGAATCGGCGCGTGAGACATCGTTGGCGATAATGGCATTGCAGCCTTTGCGTGCCAATTTGCGCTCGGCGTACTCAACGACGCTATCGGTCTCGGCAGCAAAGCCGATTACGAGGCGATCACCTTTTTGGCGTGAGAGTTCGGCCAAGATGTCAACGGTCTCGACGAGCTCGATTCGATCCAGGCGCTCGTTGGCTTTTTTGAGCTTATGGTCCGCCGGGGCCGCCGGCGTGTAGTCGGCGACGGCGGCGGCGCAAATGGCCGCGTCGGCCGTCTGGAAGGCGCTCAGCGCTGCCTTGAGCATTTCTGAGGCGGTCTGTACGTGCACGCACTCCACACCGCGGGGAACGTCGAGCGATGTCGGTCCCAGCACGAGCGTGACAGCGGCACCGCGACGTGCGGCCTCCCCCGCCAGGGCGATACCCATCTTGCCCGAAGAACGGTTGCCAATGAAGCGCACGGGGTCGATCGGCTCATGCGTGGGGCCGGCGGTAATGACGATGCGCTTGCCCGCTAGGTCTTGTTGCACGGGATTGAGCACCTCGCAGACGGCATCGACGACTTCCTCGGGTTCGCTCATGCGCCCCGTGTCCACGTCGCCGCAGGCAAGGTAGCCACTGCCGGGTCCCACCACGTGGACGCCGCGCTCGCACAGCGTGGCCATATTGGCCTGCGTAGCCGACGCCTTCCACATGCCATTGTTCATGGCCGGCGCGATCACGACGGGCCGCGGTGTCGCAAGCAGCGTTGTGGAGATGAGGTCATCGGCGATGCCGTTGGCCATCTTGGCGATGATATTGGCCGTCGCGGGCGCCACGACCACCAAGTCGGGCTCCTGCGCCAGCGAGATATGGTGGATGGGGTCAGAAGGGTCGTCGAATAGCCCAACCGCGACCGGCTCATTGGTGAGCGCGCGGAAGGTGAGCGGCCCCACGAACTCAGTGGCATGCTCGCTCATGACGACCTTGACGTGCGCGCCGCGCTTTTGGAGCAGGCGCACGATATTGCACGACTTATAGGCGGCGATCCCGCCGGTAATGCCCAGCAGGATCGTTTTTCCCTCAAGTTGCATTGAATTGTTGGGTGCCGCCGTCATCGTTAAGCTTCCTTGCTAGGGAGCACGAGCAGACGGTGGCAGTACGGGCAGTGCGTAATCTCACTGCCGTCGTGGTTGAGGTCGCTCATGGACGACGCCTGCAGCGCGGTGTGGCAGACCGTGGGGATGTTGCCCTTGATGGTCTCGACGGCCAGGCCGCGGAACTGCTTGAGCAGGCGCTCGTAGTCGCTGAGCACGTCGGTGGGCAGCGTAGCGGCCAGCGCGGTGCGCTCCTTGGTGGCGGCATCGATCTGGGCCTGGAGGTCGGCTGCCTTGGCGCGGGCGGCCTTGGTGTCGGCCTTCACGCCCTCCTCGAACTTGGCGATGATTGCCTGTGCGCGAGCCTCGCGGTCGAGCGCCTCCTTGTGGGCGACTACGACGTCCTTGCGGGTGTGCTCGATCTTGTCCAGGCGCTTGGCCAGGGTGGCGAGCTCGTTTTCCAGGTCCTGTACCTCGCGGTAGTCAGAGCCGTCAACGTGGCGCTTCTTAGCGGCCTCGATGGCGTTATTGGTCTGGATCTCGGTGGTGTTGAGATCGTCGAGCTCAATGTCCAGATCCTTACGCTGGGCGTAGAGCTTGGTCATCTCGGACTTGAGCTTCACATAGGTTTTGCGCTTGGAAGCGAGCTCCTTGAGCTCCGGCATATTGGCAAGTTCGCTCTTGTTGCGGGCGAGCTCCAAATCGATCTGTTGCAGCTTGAGTAGCGTAGCGCCGGCGCTCATAAGTTCTCTCCTTTTGTCACAGTCCACCATTGGCAAGGGTTCAGTATTTTAATCGCATGACGGGGGTCAACCCCGGCGTCAACCGTAGAGTTCATCAAGATATCAACGAACGGCTCCTCGGAGCGGTCGTGGCCGAGCAAGATCACCGGCAGCCCGCGCAAGGCAAGGTCTTGCGCCACGTGGTAGCCCGCCTCGCCCGTCACGACAACATCAGCGTCTGCGGTGATGGCGAGCTCTCCGAAGTCGCCCAGGGAGCCGCCCAAAATGGCGACGGTTCGACACGGGTGATCGACCTCGCCCCACACACGCGGGTCGCTGCCAAAGGCCGTGGCAGCACGGGTGGCAAGATCGCGCAGCGTGCACGGGTCGTTGAGCGTTGCAAGTGCGCCCAGGCCGGTGGCCTCGGGGTCGTCCACGTGCTCCAGTGAGCTCACGGGTGCGGCACCCAGCAGCTTGCTCAGGCAGACACGGGCTTCGTGCGAGCGGTCCAGGTTGGTGTGGAGCGAGATAATGCTCACCCCGCAGCGGGCAGCCTCGTAGAGGGCCGCACTGCACTGGGGTCGTGTGGCATCCGCCGGACAAAAGGCCTCGGGTGCCTTGATGTATATGGGATGATGCGTCAACAACACGTTGGCACCGGCCTCCTGGGCGCGGTGCACGTTGGCTTCGGTCGCGTCGAGTGCGCAGGCCACGCCGGTAATCTCGGCGGCTGGGTCGCCAACGGATAAGCCTACGTGATCCCAGCCCTCGGCGTTCGCTTTGGGGTAGCGTGCCAGCAGCGCGTGCTCAAGCTCGGCGACGATCATGCGGCACCCACGATCGTGAGCAGCGTCTGAGCGAACTCATCCAGATCGGCAGGGTTCACGCGGTCATCGAAGGAAATACGCAGTGCACCCAGGGCCTGTTCGCGGCCAATACCCATGGCGCTGAGAACATGGCTCGGGTCCATGCTGCCGCTCGAGCAGGCGGAACCGGCCGATACCTCAAAGCCGGCGGCATCGAGCTTGATGATGAGCTCCTCGGAGTCCATGCCGTCGACGTAGATGGAGACCATGCCCGGCAGACGATCGGCCTGTGCGTAGTCGCCCATGGTGGCATGAATACGCGGATGAGCCGTAAGCGTGGCGTAGAGCTTGTCGGATAAGGCCTGCAGCGTTGTGCGCTCCTGGGCAACATTCGGCAAAAGCGCGGAAGCGGCAGCGGCAAAAGCCAGCTGTGTACGCAGATCCTGCGTGCCGGCACGACGACCGGCCTCCTGTCCGCCGCCAAAGATGCGCGGACGCAGCGGCGTGCGGCTCTTAAGGTAGAGTGCACCAGATGCCACGGGGCCACCGATCTTGTGCGCGGCAACGGTCATGGCGTCAACTCCCAGCTCGGTGACATCGAACGGAATATGCAGATAGCCCTGGATGGCATCGGTGTGGAACAGGGCGCCGGCGGCGTGTGCGGCAGCGGCAAGCTCGCGGATGGGCTGCACCACGCCGGTCTCGTTGTTGGCAACCATGATGCTCACGAGCGCGACGTCGTCGCCGAGCAAGTCGCTCAGCGCGGCAGGCTCAATGTAGCCCGCGCGGCAGGGCTGCACCAGGTCGACGGAAAAGCCGGCGGCGCGCAGCAGCGGCAGGTTGTCCAGAATCGAATCGTGTTCGATGGCAGATACGATCACGCGGTTACGCTTACGGTCGCGCTGACGAGCGCCCTCGGCAAGACCGAGCAGCGCCAGCTGGTTAGCCTCGGTTCCGCCGTTGGTAAGGATGATCTCGGACGGGCGAACGCGTGCGTCAAAGCTACGGGCGATCTCGCGACGGGCGACTTCCAGGCGCGCGGCGGCCTTGCGGCCAAGCGAGTGCAGCGAGTTGGGGTTGACGCCGGCAAGCTCGCTATCGTCGTACTCACGCTGCGCAAGGCGCGCCTCGGCGCGCATGGGCGTCGAGGCGGCATAGTCAAGATTCACGGGTATGCGGTTTTGACCTGCGGTCATAAGGGTTTATGCCTCCTGTGCAGCCTCGTTGCCCAGCTTCTGCAGCAGCGCAACCTCGGCGGCGGGATCTTCGGACTTAAATACGGCGGAACCGGCCACCAGGACATTGGCGCCAGCCCTGACGACCTCGGCAATGTTCTTGGAAGAGATACCGCCGTCGACCTCGATCATGGGCGACACGCCGTGGCGCTCGCACATGGCCTTGAGCTCGTGGAGCTTTGCGATGGTGCCCGGGATAAAGCTCTGGCCGCCAAAGCCAGGGTTCACGCTCATCAACAGCACCATATCGACGACATCAATGATGCTTTCGAGTACGCACACGGGTGTGGCGGGGTTGAGCACCACGCCGGCCTTGACGCCGCGCTGCTGCAGATGGGTGAGCGTGCGGTGCAGGTGCGTGGAAGCCTCGTAGTGCACGGTGATCATGTCGGCACCAGCGTCGGCGTACCAATCGACCGTCTCGTCGGGGTTCGACACCATCAGGTGCGCGTCGACCGGTACATCGGTGGAACGCTTGACGGCCTTAAGGATGTCAACGCCAAAGGTGAGGTTGCCGGTAAAGTGACCGTCCATAACGTCGAAGTGCACGTAGTCGGCGCCGGCGATCTTGTCGAGCTCGTCCTTGAGGTTGGCCATGTCGGCCGAAAGGACGGACGGAGCGATTTTGATGGAACCCATGGTAGAAGCCTTTCTGCGCTAGTCGGTGAGTCCGTAGAACTCTTGGGAGGGTACGCGGTCGGTAAGAATCTCGAGCGCCCTATCCAAAGTAACACCGTTGTAGAGCGTTTGCTCCACGGCAAAGGTGAGCGGAATGTCTACGCCCAGTGAACGGGCGAGCTCGCTGACGCTGCGGGCCGCGACGGCGCCCTCGACCACCATATGCGTGCGCGCCTGGTACTCGTCGAGCGACACGCCGTGGGCAAACTCGTAGCCAAAGGTACGGTTGCGCGAATGCTCCGAGGTGCAGGTGGCAATGAGGTCGCCCATGCCGGCAAGCCCCATGCAGGTCATAGCTTGACCGCCTCGGGCGTGCACCAGGCGGCTGATCTCGGCCAGGCCGCGCGTCATGATGAGGGCGAGCGTGTTGTCGCCCGCGCCCGAGCCCGCGGAGATGCCGCATACGATGGCGATAACGTTCTTCATGGCGCCGCAAACCTCGACGCCGGTCATGTCCTGCGATAGGTAGATGCGGAAGGCCGTGGAAAGCAGCAGCTCCTTAAAGGTCTCCCCTATCTGCGGATCTTCGCTGGCAATGACGGCGGCAGATAGCCCGCCGCGGCAGATTTCCTCGGCATGGTTGGGGCCCGAGAGCGCCGCCACACGCGACTCGTTGCCGATCTCGCTGGCGATGACTTCGCTCATGAGCAGGCCGGACTCGGGCTCAATGCCCTTGGTGAGGCAGAGCACCGGGGTATCGGCGCCGATAAAGGGCGCGGCCTGGTGACACACGTCGCGCAGATGCGTGGAGGGCACGGCAAAGATGATCGCATCGGCACTGTCGAGCGCCCGGGCGAGCTCGGTCGTTGCTACCACGTTGTCCGGCAGCTCATATCCCACCAGATAGCGCGGGTTGCGATGCTCGCCGTTAATGCCGGCGGCCGTCTGCTCACTATGGGCCCACATGGTCACGCGCCCGGCTCGTGCGGCGGCAAGGCCGGCGACGGCGGTTCCCCAGGAGCCAGAGCCAATCAGCGCAACATTCATGACTCTCTCCTACTTATCGTCGGGCTCGGTGACGCGCTTGGTAAACGAGAGCTTGGACTCCTTACCCGTCATGAGCTTCTTGATGTTCGCGCGATGAGCCCACACCACGGTGATACCGATCATCGCCATGCAAAACTTAAGTCCTAGGCTGCTGTACGGTAAGACCGCACAGGCGGCGATGGGAAGGCCGACGGCGGCGGCAAGCGAGCCCACCGACACGTACTTGGTAATGGCGACGGCCACGATGAACATGCCCAGTAGCGACAGGCCAATGGGCCAGTACCAGGCGAGGATGACGCCCAGACCGACCGCGATACCCTTGCCACCGTGGAAGTTGAGGTACGGCGAGAATATGTGGCCCCATACGGCCGCCAGGCAGATGACGCCGAGCATCCAGTCGCCGGGAGCGCCGGGGGCCATGATGTTCGGCGGAAATCCATAGCCCACGCTCGCGATGAACGGACGGGCGATGACAACGCAGATAGCGCCCTTAAGGCAGTCGAGCAGCAGCGTGAGCGCGGCCACCTTGGGACCGGCCACACGCAGCGCGTTGGTGGTGCCGATGTTGCCGGAGCCCGCCTTGCGAATGTCGGTGTGGTTGAACACGCGGCCAAGGATCAGGCCAAACGGAATCGCCCCGATAAAGAACGAGACCACGGCGCAGATGGCGGTCAGCAGAATCGGATTATGCATCCTTTTGCTCCTTCTTCCTAAAGAAGAGTCGAATGGGCGTGCCGGCAAAGTCGAAGGTCGAGCGCATGCGGTTCTCCACGTAGCGCTGGTAGGTGTCGTAGACCAGGTCGCTGTGGTTGACGAAGAACGTGAACGTCGGCGGGTTGACGCCCGTCTGGGTCACGTAGTGCATGCGCAGGCGGCGCTTGCCGTCCACCACGGTATGACCGAACTCGCGCAGGTCGGTGAGGAACGTGTTGAGGCGCGAGGTGCTAATCTTCTGCGAGCGCGTCTTTTCGGCGGCATCGACCATTGCCCAGATCTTCTCGACGCTGCGGCCGGTGAGAGCAGAGATGCGCAGGTACTGGGCCCAGGGAGCCATGACGCCCAGACGGCGGTCGATGGTCTCCATGCAGGCCTCGCGCTTGCGGTCGTCGTCGAGCAGATCCCACTTGTTGAGCAGCACAACGATGGCGCAGCCGCGCTCGATGGCAAGACCCATGACCTTCTGGTCCTGCTCGGTGACGCCCACGGAGGCGTCGACGACGAGCAGCGCCACGTCGGCGCGGTCGATGGCGCGCAGGCCGCGAACCATCGAGTAGTACTCGATGTTCTCGTACACGGTGCTCTTCTTGCGAATGCCTGCGGTGTCGACCATGCGGTAGTGCTTGCCGTTGCGCTCCACGACGGTGTCGATGGCGTCGCGCGTCGTGCCGGCAATGTTGGACACGATAGAGCGGTCGGCGCCCAGGATGCGGTTGAACAGCGAAGACTTACCGGCGTTGGGGCGGCCGATGATGGCGACGTTCAGCGCGTCGGGGAACTCATCGGCGACCTCGTCCTCTTCCTCCGGAAGCAGGGCCACGATATCGTCGAGCAGGTCGCCCGTGCCATGACCATGCAGGGCCGAGAGCGGCGTGGGCTCACCGATGCCGAGCGAATAGAACTCCCAGATGCTGTCGTTCTGGCGATCGGGGTTGTCGAGCTTGTTCACCAGCAGAAAGACCGGCTTGTCGCAGCGCTTGAGCATGCGAGCGACCGACTCGTCCTCCTCAGTGACGCCGGTGCGGCCGTCGACCACAAACAGGATGACGGCAGCTTCCTCGGCGGCGGCGAGGGCCTGGTCGCGGATGGACGTGGCAAAGACGTCGTCGCTCTTGAGCGGCTCGATACCGCCCGTGTCGACGATGGTGAACTCGCGGCCGTTCCAATCGGCCGTGTGATACGAGCGGTCGCGCGTGACGCCGCGAGACTCGTGGACGATGGCGTCCGAGGTCTGGGCCAGGCGGTTAACGAGCGTGGACTTGCCCACGTTGGGGCGTCCGACGACGGCGACGATAGGTTTCATCTGCTCTCCTTTAATGGGTAGGGTCAGCGGAATTAGTAGAGTCGGCAGGCACAATGCCAAGGATGTGCTCCAGGGTATCGAGCAGCTCATGCGGCATGGTCGACACCACATGAACCTCGGCGCCGCGACTGGTAAGGCTTGCGAGTAAATCGTCACGATGATACTCGTCAAGCGTCATGCCGTCAGCGTTGAACATGAGCTTAGGCACAAAGAGCATAACCCCAGAGAGGTCCTGCGGCAGCTGCTCCAGAATGTCACACGCGACGATGAGGCCGGTCACGTCCACGTTGCCGCCAAAGTAGCGGTTCTTGATGGCTGTGACGGTGCCGCCGAGACCATGCGGCGACTCCACAAAGCGCGCCACGGTGTCTCGCGCGCTGGCGCCCGAGAGGCACAGCAGGTGCTGGCCACGGGCGGCGATGGCCTCGCGGACGCGGGCCAGTCGCTCGGCATCGGTAGTCAGCACGTCGTCGGTCTCGTCCAGATACGAGCGAATCATGCCGATGCCGTCGTAGTACTGCGGGTAGCCGTCGTAAAAGTCCGCCTCGGGCGGCTCGATGCCGGCGTCCAGATAGAACTCGTCGCTCATCTGGAAGGTGTGGCGGCCAAAGCGCTCGTACGCACGGTCCTGGAAGGGTCGGATCATGGCAATGGTTTCGCGCGCTAGCTCGGGCTTGTCGCTGTAGGACCAGCTAAAGCGGTTTTGGTGTTTGGTAAAGCCGAGCGGCACGATGCCCAGGCTGGTGATCTGCTCGTGCTCCTCGCAAAAGCGCAGGGTCTTTTCCAGCTCCTCGCCGTCGTTCATGCCGGGGCACAACACGATCTGTGCATGAATCTCGATGCCGGCGGCCATGATGGCCTCGAGTACGTCCATGCCGCGTTGGGCGTTGCGGCCCATCATGCGGCGGCGGACGTCGGGGCTCACGGCATGGACCGACACGTTCATGGGGCTCATATTTCGGTCGATGACGTTTTTCACGTCCTCGTCGGAGAGGTTCGTGAGCGTGACAAAGTTGCCCTGCAAAAAGCTCAGGCGATAGTCGTCGTCGCGAATGTAGAGCGTGGAGCGGCCGCCCTTTGGCAGCATGGTCATAAAGCAGAACACGCAGGCGTTAACGCAGGTACGCATGCCGTCGAAGATGGGGCCATCGAACTCCAGACCCCAGTCCTCGCCGGGAAAGCGATCGAGCTCGACGGGGGTGACGGTGCCGTCGTGCGGATCGAATACCTCCAGATCGACGGTGTCGTCGTCGGCCTCCCAGAGCCACACGATCATATCGGTCAGCTGCTCGCCGTTGACCGTGAGCACGCGCATGCCCGGCTCGATACCCACATCCCACGCGGGCGATTCGGGACGCACGTTCTTTACGAGCGCGCCCTCACCCGGCTCGGGGTCGCGGCTGCGCCCGTAATCGGCCACCTCGGCGGCGTATGCGGGTACGGTCTGGTCCATGATTAGCGGCAAAGCTCCTTGATGCGCGCGACGGCGCGTTCGATGTGTTCTTGCGGGGTGGAGGCTCCGGCGGTGATGCCGATGCGGCGCGCGCTGGCAAACCATGCTGCTTCGAGCTCGGAAGCTTCCTCGATATGATGTGTGAGCTCGCAGGCATTGGCACAAATCTGCGCCAGGCGGCGGGTGTTGCCCGAATTTTTGCCGCCCACGACGACCATGCAATCACAGCGGTTGGCGAGGGTTGCGGCTGCCTGCTGGCGCTCGCTCGTGGCGGCGCAGATCGTGTTGATCACACGCAGCTCCTGCACGCGCGGGGTGATGGAGGCCACAACCTCGGCCAGGTTCTGCGCGGTCTGGGTGGTCTGCACAACCAGGCCCACCTTGCCCTTGAGCGGCAGCGCGTCCGCATCGGCGGCACAGCTTACGACCTGCGCGTCATCGCCGGCGTGGCCCAGAATGCCCTCGACCTCGGGGTGGCCCGGCTCGCCCACGACGATTACGCGGTAGCCCTCGCGCACCAGGCGCTCGGCCGCCACGTGGACCTTCTTCACGTAGGGGCAAGTGGCGTCGACCACGTCGAGACCACGCTCGCGTGCGGCATCGACCACCTGCGGCACCACGCCGTGGGCACGGATGATCACGGTGCCCGACGTGGCGTCGTCCAAGGTGTCGGCCAGGCCAACGCCTGCCTCGGCAAGCTCGCGCACCACGATGGGGTTATGGATGAGCGGACCCAGCGTGTGGACCTGAGTGTTCTCCCCTGCCTGCGGCGCGGCGGCCAGTGCCATGTCGAGCGCACGTTGTACGCCGTAGCAGGTGCCGGCGTGAGCTGCAATCTCGATGGTGGGCGCGCCGTCCTGGTCGGACGTAGTCGCGGCGGTGTTCGTCACGTTCTCGCTCATGGCTAGAACCTGCCCGGATGCTCGGCGCATAGCTCGTCGCGCATCTTATAGACACGGTCCATGGCCTCGGACTCAAACCAGGCCAAGCGCTCCGTGCGCTTAAGCCCGGCCGGTGCATCGGAAAGCGAGACGGCTTTGCCGGCACGAATCCAGCATTTCTTGGGACGCATGAGCTTTTTGCCCTCGGGCGTGATGTCGGACCAGCCGCAGATGGCGAGCGGGTTGACGGGCGCCTTGCCCATCTGGGCGATGAGCGCAAAACCGCCGTGGACCTCGGGCTTGATCTCGCGCGAGCGGATGCGCGTGCCCTCGGGGAAGATCAGGACGTCCTCGCCGCGCTGCAGCGCATGCTGGGCGGCGCGCAAGCACTTCATATCGGCAGTACCGCGCTCTACGGGGATGCCGCCAACGCGGCTAAAGGCCCAGCGCACAATCTTGCTCTTGGCGAACTCGGACTTAAAAATGGGGCGAATGCGGCGGCCCCCAAAGAACAGCGCCGTCTCCACGGCCAAGAGCTCGGCCATCGAGGTATGGTTGCAGATAACCACGCTGCCGCGGCCTTCCTGGCGCTCAAACAGCAGGTCAGCGTCCTCGACCTTCCAACGCCACATGAGCTTGGAGAAGGCCCAAAGGATGGCCATGACTACGACGACGGTGCCGCGGATGAGCGCTGGGAACTCTGCGTAGGGGGCGTTGTAATAGTCCTCGGGCGTCTGCTTAAACAGGCGCATGGGCTACCTCCTTTGGTTGATGAGGCCCTCGATAATGCGGACGACCTCGTCGATGGTGTGGGCGGTGGAGTCGACGTGCACGGCGTCCTCGGCGGGCACGAGCGGGGCGACCTCGCGGCTGCTGTCGAGCTTGTCGCGCTGCTTGAGGGCGTCGAGGGTCTCGTCGACTTCGGCCTCGAGTTGCGCGGGCGTGAGCGGCTGGGCGTCGTTTTGGTGACGCTGCAGCACGCGGCGGCGGGCGCGCTCGCGCGGGTCGGCGGTCAGGAAGACCTTGACCTGCGCATTAGGGAACACGACGGTTCCGATGTCGCGACCCTCGGCCACGATATCGCGGTCCTCGGCGGCGCGGCGCTGGTGAATGAGCATGGCGGCGCGCACACCCGGGTAGGCCGAGACCTTGGACACGTTGGCGTCGACCTGGGGGGTGCGGATGGCGGCCGAAGCGTCCTGGCCGTCAATGGTCAGGCGCGTGTCCTCGCCGGTGCCGTTGGTAAAGCGGATCTCGATCTGCTCGGCGAGGGCGTCGATGGCCGCCTCGTCGTCCAGATCGATGCCGCGGTCGAGCGCGGCGAAGGTGACGGCGCGATACATGGCGCCCGTGTCGAGCTTGTTAAAACCCAGCTGGCGGGCGATCTCCTTGGCGATGGTGGACTTGCCGGAACCGGCGGGGCCGTCGATGGCGACGATCATGCAATGCTTCCTTTCGATGGTTGACGTGCTGGTATGGTTCGCGGGCGCTGGGGCGCGGCGGGTTGCCTAGCCCGTGTAGCGCTCGCGGTAGGTGTTGCGCTTGGGTGCGGAGCCGTGGCTGCCGTGGTGACGTGTGCGGCTGGCGGGCGTGTCTTGGGGCTTGCCACCGTTGCGCTTGGCGCTCGCCTGCTTGGGCGGGATGCCGCCGGCCTTGAGGATCTGCACCTCGCGGTCGGTGAGCTCGCGCCACGAGCCCTTGGCCACGTTCTTGAGCTCAAGGCCGGCGAAGTTGCAGCGATGCAGGCGGATTACCGGATGGTGAATCTTGCTCAGCATGCGCTTGACCTGGTTCTTGCGGCCCTCGCGGATGATGACCTCCACGGCGGCGGTGCCGGGCTTTACGCCTTGCGGAGCCACGGCCTCTGCCTCGCGCGCGTTGATGACGCGGCAGATCGCCGGCTGGCACAGGCCGTCGTCGAGTTCGATGCCGCGGCGGAGTGGTTCTAAGTCGCGATCGGTCAGGTGGCCGTCCACGAGCGCCTGGTAGGTCTTATAGACATGCTTGCTGGGGTGCAGCAGATCCTGCGACAGGTTGCCATCGGTGGTAAAGAGCAAAAGGCCTGTGGTGTCGCGGTCCAGGCGGCCCACCGGGAAGAGCCCCGGAAAGCGGTCGCGCGGGACCAGGTCTGCCACGCAAGGTCGCTCCTGCGGGTCGCTCATGGTGGTGAGGTAGCCGGTCGGCTTGTAGAGCATCAGGTACACGGCGCCCTGGTTGAGCTTGACGGGCATGCCGTCGACCTCGATATGGTCGCGGTCGACGTCGACCTTGGTGCCCAGCTCGGTCGCGACCTCGCCGTTGACGGTCACGCGGCCGGCGGTCATCAGGTCCTCCGAGCCACGGCGGCTCGCCATGCCCGCGCGCGCCAAAAAGCGCTGCAGGCGCATGGTGTGCGGATAGACGGGCTGGGCGTCGGTCGTGGGTACTGCGTTGCCCATGGCGCGCGTCTCCCCTACTTCGTTAGTCCTCGTCATGTAAATCCTCCGAGGTCTCGTCGACGACCAGGGTCTCCAAGTCCTCGACTGCCTCAACATCTTCAACATCGGTATCGAGCAGTTCGCGCTCTTCGTCCAGGTCATCGGCCTGCTCCTCGAGCGTGGACTGAATGCTGCGGCCGCTCAGGCGCTCGCGGATAAACTGACGCGATTGCTCGTCGGGGGCAAACTGCTCCAGGTCGGGCAGGTCGCGGGTGGAGCGCAGACCGAACTTTTCCAAGAAGGCGTTGGTCGTGCCGTAGATGATGGCTTGACCGCGCTGGGGGTCGCGGCCGAGCTCGCGCACCAGACCTTTGTCCACGAGCGACGCGATGACGCCGTCTGAGTTGACGCCGCGGATGCCCTTGACCACCTCGCGCGTTACGGGCTGGTGGTATGCGATGACGGCCAGGGTTTCGAGCGCCGCCTGCGACAGCTTTTGCGTGTCCCAGCTCAGCACGTAGGCCTCGACCACGTCGTGGTAGGCGGGGTGCGTAAACAGGCGCCAGCCGCCGGCGACCTCGCGCAGCTGAAAGCCGCGGTTGGCTTCCTCGTACTCAACCTTGAGCTCGGCGAGCAGCGATGCGCATTCGCCGGGGGCGATATCCAGCGCACCTGCCAGCGCGGGCGCGCTCACCGGGTCGCTCGACACCAGCAGCAGCGCCTCGAGGGCGCCTTTGAGGCTGTTTGCCTCCAGCGTGGAAAGGGTTGACATGTTTGCGGCTCCTATTCGGTGAGCTCGGGGCCCGCGCCGGGCACGTATGCCTCGGCGCCCTCGACTCGGTTGATGCAGATGGTTCCGAAGATCTCGTCCTGGCTCAGCGTGAGCGAGCCGCGTTTGGCGAGCTCGAGCATGGCCAAGAAGGTGACGACGAGCTGCTCGGTGGTGGCGTCGCCGTCCAACAGCTCGCGGAAGGTGCAGGTTTGGTGCGCCATGGTAAAGCGGTCGACTGAGGCCACGGTCAGGTCGAGCGGAACGCGATGCGGCGCCACGTGCTCGGCCTCCAGTAAGAAGGTCTGGCGCTTGCCGTCCAGGTCGGCGCAGATGACGGCCAGGCCGCGCAGGGTGATGCCAGCCAGGTAGTCGGGCATAAGCCCCAGGAACTCGGGGTCGGGGCCGGCCACACGCGGATGCATGCGGCTTTCGGCCTGCATGCGGGCACCGAGGGCCGCAGCCGCGCCCTTAAACTGCTTGTAAGCGATCAGGCGCTGGATCAGGACCTCGCGCAGGGCGTCGCCGTCGAGCGTGCTGAGCTCCTCGAGGTCTTCGTCGAACTCGCCATCGTCGTCATCGATTTTACGCGGGGCCTCCTGCGGCACCAGAGAGGCGGCCTTGATGTCCAAAAGGGTTGCTGCGACCAGCAAAAAGTCGCTCGCCACGTCCAGGTCCAGCGCCTCGATGCGCTCGGCCTCGGCAAGGTACTGCTCGGCCACCTCGCTGATGGAGATGGCGCCGATATCTACTTTTTGGCGGGTTACCAGCTGCAGCAGCAGGTCGAACGGTCCGCTGTAGACCTGCGTCGACACGCGATACGACATCTTCGACCTCCTTTGACGGCGCCTTCGCGGCGCGGTTTGGGTGCATGTTGCGACCGTTTTGCACGGTCGACCTGTAAGTTTACCTTAGATGCCGGCGATTGCGAAGTTGAGCAGCTGCTCAGCAAGCGGATACACGGTAACGTCGAAATAGCGGCCGATCACATCGATGCCGGTCCACATGGGCAGCAGATACAGCACGATGATAAGGATCGGCATGGCGTATTGCTGCAGGTGGTAGTAGTTGTTGAGCGCCTTTCCTTTGAGGAACGGCACGATAATCGATGAGCCATCGAGCGGCGGGATTGGGATGAGGTTGAAGAACGCGAGTGACAGGTTGACCACGATAAACGTGGCGCCGAAGTTCATGATCTGCGACGCCAGGGCAAAGGACATGCTGGTGTAGAGGTTGCCGTACGCTGCGTGCATGAGGGCGGCCGCGAGGCACGCGAGTGCGATGTTCGACGCGGGGCCGGCTGCGCTCACCAGGACCTCGTCACGCTTGGGGTGCTTGAGGTTGTTGAGGTAGACGGGCACGGGTTTGGCGAAGGCGAACACCGGGCCGCCGGCGGCAAGCATGAGTAGCGGCAGGATAATGGTGCCAAACGGGTCGATATGGTTAAGCGGGTTAAGCGACACGCGGCCGCGCGAACGGGCCGTCTTGTCGCCGAGCGCCCAGGCCGCGGCGGCGTGTGCGCTCTCGTGGATCACGATGCCCACGATGACGGCGACGGCGCTGGCGAGCAGGTTCATGAGGTAGCTGCTGGACATAGCGCTCCCCTAGCGGACGCGGCGCGAGGCGCGCGTGAGCAGGTAGTCGATCACAAACAGGATCACGGCGACGATGGCGTAATCCAGGCGGAACACGCCGCCAAAGGGCGACGTGATGACGCCATAGCCGGCGATGGCGCTCGGCAGTGCGCGCGAAAGCTCAACGACAAAGCCTACGATCTGCAGCTTGGCGGTGAGGCCGCTAAAGCACAGCAGCACGGTCATCGCGCTCATAAAGATGCCGCAGATGCGACAGGCAATGGCGATGATGCTCATCGTCACGGCAGCGGCCTTACGAGAGTTCACGCGCGGTCTCCTCTTCGATCTGGGTGGAAAGCTCCAGCCATTCGTCCTCGAGCTTGGGTAGCTCTTGCTTAAGGCCGTTATATTCCCCCAGCGCGGCGTTGAACTTGTCTTGATCGGCATAAAGCTCTTCGCTTGCCATCAATTCCATAAGCTCGTCATAGCGGGCGCGCTTTTTGTCGAGCTCGGTCTCGATCTTCTTGAGCTGGTTACGCACGCCTTTGAGCTTTTTGTTGAGCGCGGCGCGGGCCTGGGCCTCGGCGCGCTTTTGCTCCTTGGTCTTTTTGCCCTCGGCTGGCTTGGAAGCGGCGGCGTGTGCATCGGGCTGGGCCGCGGTGACCTTGGCGGACTTGGCCGTGGCCGGCGCACTCTCCCCTGCTGCCTCGGCGGCGGCGCGGGCTGTGAGGTCCTCGCGCTTGTAGAGGTAGTAGTCGTAGTCACCGTCGTAGACCGTGACCTTGCCGTCGCGGATGTCGATGATGCGGTTGGCCACGGCGCGCACCAGGTGCTCGTCATGGCTGATCAGCACGATGGTGCCGGGGAAGTTTTGCAGGGCGTTCTCGAGCATATCCACCGAGTCGATGTCCAGGTGGTTGGTGGGCTCGTCCAGGCACAGGAGCGCCTCGGGGGCCACGAGCATCTTTGCCAAGGCCAGACGCGCCTTTTCGCCTCCGGAGAGGACGCGAACCTGCTTCTCGATGGAGTCATTGTCGCTAAACAGGAAGGCGCCCAGCAGGCTGCGCTGCTGCGGCACGGTCCACTTGGGCGTGACGGTGTCGATCTCTTGCAGGACGGTATTGGACTCGGTCATGCCCTCGAGTGCGTGCTGGGCGTAGTAGGCCACGCCCACGTTGGTGCCTAGGTCGCGGGTGCCGGTGGTGGGCGGCTCCAGGCCGGCGAGGATCTTCATGAGGGTGGACTTGCCGGCGCCGTTGGGGCCAACGAGTGCCACGTGTTCGCCGCGGTAGAGCTTGAGGTCGATGTCGCTGTAGATGTGCTTGTCGCCGTAGGACTTGGAGACGCCCTCGAGCCCCACGACCATGTCGCCCGAGCGCGGCGGGTCGGGGAACTTAAAGTCGATGTGCTTGTGACCCTCGGGCAGGATGACGAGCTCCTTTTTGATCTGCTCGATCTTGCGGATGCGCTCCTGGGCCTGGGCAGCCTTGGTGGGCTTGTAGCGGAACTTGTCGACGAAGACCTGCATATGGGCGATGTCGCGCTCCTGGGCGGCGCGCTTGGCGCGCATCTGCTCCAAGTTGTCCTCGCGCTGCTTGAGGTAGCTGCTGTAGTTGCCGGTGTAGGTGGTCACGCGGCGGTTCTCGAGTGCGGCGACGTGGTCGACGCAGGCGTCCATGAAGGCGCGGTCGTGGCTGACGATGAGGACGGCGCCGTCGTAGTTGGCGATAAAGCCGCGGAGCCACTGGACGCTCTCGAGGTCCAGGTGGTTGGTGGGCTCGTCCAGTAGCAGCAGGTCGGGATGGCGCAGGAAGAGCTTGGCGAGCGCGATGCGCATCTGCCAGCCGCCCGAGAACTCGGAGCACGGGCGCTCAAAGTCGGTGACCTTAAAGCCCAGGCCGGACAGGATCTTGCGCGCGTTGCTCTCGAGCTCGTAGCCGCCCAGGTGCTCAAAGCGGTCCTGGACCTGGCCGTACTCGTTGAGGAGCGCGTCGACGTCCTTGCCCTGCTCGGAGAGCTCGGTGATCTGGGCCTGCAGCTCGTTGGCACGCTCGCCCATGCGGCGGATTTCCTTGGCGGCGGCCATGACCTCGGCGAGGATGGTGGTGTCCTTTTGCTCCAGGTTGGTTTCCTGCTCTAGGTAGCCTACCTGGCAGTCCTTGGCGTACTGGACCTGGCCGGAGTCGGGACTGTCGATGCCCATGATGATTTTGAGCATGGTGGTTTTGCCGGCGCCGTTGGGTCCCACAAGCGCGAAGCGCTCGCCGGGGTTGATCTGGAAGGACGCGCCGCTAAAGAGGACGCGTGCGCCGAAGCTTTTTTCGATCTTGTCGACCAGGAGGATCATGCTGCCGCCTTTGACCTTGTGTGCCTATATGAAAAAAGGCCCCAACTTGCGTTGGAGCCTCATTCAATGCTCGGGTGG